>NZ_JAMOKU010000028.1:0-73593 GCF_023656845.1 Parabacteroides sp. Y3-G-102
TGTGTCTATGTTATCAGTATGAAGTTAAAAGAAGTGACTACTATATCAGTATTACTTTATAACTACTGTCTACTGATTACGTTTATAAACAAAAAAAGTGTCTAGATAAATCAGGAAAAGACAACTGTTCGTGATTTTCCTCTTTTTCCATCGGGGTGAAAAACTTTTTCCACCGTGATGAAAAAGCTTTTTCACTACGATGGAAATCCTTTTTCATCACGGAGAAAAAAGGGTTACTTGTATTTTTATTACCTTTGTGTCCTTAATTGTTTAGGATGTACATATATAATTCAATACCCCATATAACGAACACGCTAAATCTGGGAAAGGACCTATTGGAGGTCTTATTTGAGAAAAGAAAATCATTACCGTTTCGCTATGATTATGCGTTGGATATTATCGATGAGAATAAATTGAATATCTTGATCGAGCGTGAGGTGATCCGCAGGAACGGCCCTTATATCGAGATGGATGAGCATTATCTCTCTTTCTATGAGCTGCTTCTGGAGGCGAATGAGGAGATTTCTACCTCGGTGATCGATGAGAATATCCAGTTGGTGTATCAATTGATCGATTATTATGGCAAGGAGGATAACGATTTGCGTAAGCTGGGTTATCTGCGATCGGTCAAGGCGCATTTGCGGAAGATCGGGAAGATCTTGGTACGTAACGTGGTGTCCTTGCAACGGGTGATCGATAATACGTTCAAGAACGAGCCGAGCTATAAGGTGAAGATCGCCAAACTGGAGAATCTGGACGCTAAACGAATCGAGATCAACCGCCTGATCGTGGAAGTGGAGAAGCTGCTGGATCGGGAACGGACTCCCTTTTTCGCCCAAGTCCCGGACGAGGAGCTGTTGACGATCGCCCGTGAGTTGAAGACGGAGTTATTGAGCGCCGGCCATAGCTTGATCCATTCCCAACAGGATATCATTGATTACTTGAACCAGATCCGTACGCAGGTGGGTTTTACCCGTAAGCTGCGTCGTATCAAATATCTGCGGGAGCAGTTTGAGTTACAGGAGAACACGAACGTGCGGGAGGTGGTAGACGCGGAGCGTTCCGTGGTATTGGAGGGCGTGCAGCCTACCTTATTCAAGATTTCCATTCCTTATTTGCAAACGGACGAGGCGCTGGATGTCATCTTGAAGGTGGCCGACGGCATGCGGCCGGACAAGGCTATCCACCGGCAGGAGCTGGGCGTGATCTCCGCCGAGCAGATGGAGAATCAAGAAGTGGGGGAGGCTGCTATCAATACCCGGAAGATGATGGATGTTTTTAGCCGGACCGGAGGGGATTTGTTCTCTTTCGTGATGGGCTACGAGTATAACCGGGAGATGGATTTCGAGGCGAAGGTTACGTTATTTTGCCGTTTACTCTCCCTCTATGAAAATGAGTTGGAGATAACAGACCGTTTTGGGCATACGGAGCATATAGAATATGCCATTATTCAAAGAACCTAGTTGTAGAGACGGGGCGTGCCCCCTGTGATGAGACGGGGCACGCCCCGTCTCTACAACTGGATAAAATAAAACAACAATAATAAGATGATAGATAATTTACCGGTACAGACCGCACAGATCTATGATTACCTGTCGAAAGGTAATTTTCTGTGCTCGAATACAAGTGTAAAGGAGTTGAGGACACTCTTCTCGGTCGTAGAAGATAATTTTGAGCGTTTACGTGATTATTTCTCGCATATCAATTTCGTGTTGGAGCAGGGGAATAATTACTTCTACTTCTCCCGCAAGGAGCCCCGGGCTACCTTGGAGCAAAAGCTCCAGCGTTTCTTCGCTTGGATCGATATCATGGACTTCTTCTGTACGTACGATACGGCCTTCGGGCCCGGTTTCACTTTCTCGCCGGCGGAGATATTGGTACGTTCCCGTATCGACATGGATCTAGAGATGAAGCTGGACGGGTTGAAAAAACATACCGGAGGCAAGGAGAAACGCAAGGATATCCTCGATACCATCTTGGACAGGATGACGAAAGAGGGCTTTATCGAGTGCGTAAGCGATATGAACGGGACGTGGAAAGTGCTCTCCTCGTGGGATTACCTCACGAAGATGATCCATAGTATTAACATAAAGAACGAAGATGAGATATCTCAATAAAATAGTATTTATAAACAGCGCCGCTATCCGTTACTCGGAAGTGCAGCTGGATGGAAATATACATTTAATCGGAACGCAGGGAGTGGGGAAGAGTACGATCCTCCGTGCGATCCTTTTCTTTTACAACGCCGATACGCAGCGGCTCGGAATCCCGGTCGAGAAGAAATCGTATCAGGATTATTATTTCCCTTATGCCGATTCCTCGATCATCTACGAGGTAGCGAGGGAGGATGGTTGGTTTACGGTACTTAGCTATAAGACGATGAACCGTATCTGCTACCGCTTTATCGCCTCTCCGTACCGGCCGGATCTTTTTATCGACGAGGAGGGAGCGCCTTATCCGTCGGATCGTATCCGCTCGGTGCTCGATAAGAACGGTATCAAGTATAGCGGGGCGATCTCCACGTATGAGGAATACCGGAATATCCTCTACGGAAACTCGGATAATAAACGGGATTACTCTTGTTATTCCTTGATGGAGAGCGGCTCCTACCAGAATATCATCCGTACGATCCAGAACGTCTTGCTGAATTCACGCTTGGAGGCGGATTATATCAAGCAGACGATCATCACCTCCTTGAACGAGGCGGATAGCGTGATCGACTTGAGCCGTTATCGGAGCCATCTATCCGGTTTTGAGGCGCAACTGAATGATATCGGTGTTTTTCGTGAGCCGGGCATGGCGCGGAAGGCCGCCGGGATCTCCACCTTGTCGGACGATATCCGTAAGCGGGATTTACGGATCAACGATCTGTGCCGCCAATTGCGCGGGGCTTATCTGCAAACGGAGCGTATCTTGCCGGAGTTGTCCCGGAAGATACACGAGCAGGAGGCGGTCAAATCGGATTTCTATAAGCAAAGGGATAAGCTAGACGCTGAATCGAAGAACCGGACAGCCACGATGGAAGGCGAGTTGGCCGTGCTGAAAAACGCCTTGTCGGAGGCGGAAGCGAAACGGGTTTTCTATGCCGGAAAAGATATCCAGACGGCGATGGATCGTTGTAACAAATTGGAGATCTTACAGCAGGAACAGGAATCCTTAGTCGTGGAGAAAGATTTGCTTTCTTCCAAGAATAAAGAAGCCTCGGTCTTGCACGCCAATTTGATCGCTAATCTGAAGAACGAGTTGGCCGGCTTCGAGAACGAGAAACAGAAACAATTACTGGCGGCAGAGACTGAGATCAATGCTCGTCGGGAGGCTCGCCGGGAGTATTATCGACGGCTACGGGAGGAATCGCGCCATGCCGCCTCGGAGGAGAAAGAGCGTTTGTTGGTGGATCGGGAGAAACGTACGACGGAGGTCGCCGCCTTGAAGATGCGTATCAAGACTGCCCGAGGGCAGTCGGGAACCTCGGAGGAATTGGAGGCGGTCAAGGGGCGTCTCGGTAATTACGACGCGAACCGGAAGGACTTGGAGCTGAAGATCCGTGAGCTGAAGTACGAGTTGAACTACCAGACGAAAGAGTTCGAGACCGCCGAGAAGCATTTGGATGAGGATTATCAAAAGCTAGCGGAATCCAACGAGATGAAGATCGAGGCCCTGAGCGCTAAGCTAGTGGAACTGACGGAGTTCTTGGATAACCAGAAAGATAGCTTCTTCAACTGGCTGTCCGAGCATAAACCCGGCTGGGAGCAGACGATCGGGCAAGTGTGTGACGAGCGCCTGCTTTACGGGAAAGAGTTTACGGCGGAGGTAGGCGAGGGAGATACCTTTTATGGAATCCGCTTCACCTCCGGGATTCACCGGAATGTCAAGACTAAGGAGGATTACTTGACGGAGAAGAAGGTGGCCGAGGAAAAACGTGCCGGAATCCAGCGGTTTATCGCTACGGCGCGGCAGGATTTGGAGGCGGCTAAGGAGAATCTTCGCAAGCAATATCAATCCTCGGTGAAGCCCATCAAGGAGGATATCTATCATGCGGAATATGAGTTGGAGCAACTGGCGGTCCGCAAGAAGGAAGACGAGTCTCGTCTGTCGGCCTTGCGGGATCAGGCGACCCGTCTGAGGCAGGAGGAGATCCGGCGCTTGGAGGAGGAGTTGAACGCTGCCGAAGCCGTCCTTTCCTCGATCCAGCAGGAGATCGCCACGCTTCAAGGTAAGATGGACCGGGAACTCGCTTCCTTGGATGAGCAAGAGAAAGATGAGTTGGCTGCTTTGGATAAGGAACTCTCCGTCGCAAGGGAAGCTATCTCGGAGGAGATCGCACGCAAGAAAGCGGAGTTGGAAGAGCGCAAATCCGGATATGACAGGGAGCAATTGGATAGCCTGACCGCCAGTGGTGGCGATCCGAAACGTTTGGAGGAGATCCATTCCCGCTTGGCGTATATCGGTGGGGAGATTAAATATATCAACGAGACCAAGGCATTGATTATCGAGTATCTGAAAGATAAACGAGAGATGCTGGATAAGGTATCCGACTGGACGACGGAGAGCCTGCGCTTGCAGCAGATCATCCACGGGGAACGGGAGGAATTGAAAAAACGTCTGGCGGACGTGAACCGGAGTATCTTCAAGGTAGATGCCGAGTTGAAGGAGCTGAAGGAGGCCAACCGGAAAGCGTTGGAGAACCGGGAGGAATATCACCGCTCTACCCTGTTGGACTGGTTTACCTCTAGGGAATCCATCTTCTCTTCCATGAACCGTACCGATACGGATGGCGATTGCCGTTCCTTGGTACGGGAGATCACGATCCGCATCAGCGAGCAATCCCAGAAACTTTCCGAGCTGCGCAAGGAGATAACCGCCTACACCGGCAATTTCTCCGAGGATAATGTGTTCGCCTTCAAGACGAGCTTCTCGGATGATAAAGAGTATATGGATTTCGCTTGCGACTTGAAGGAGTTTATCGACGAGGATAAGGTCTCGGAATACCAATCGCGTATCAATACCCGCAACTCCGATATCTTCCGGCAGATTACGGCGGACACGAAAAGCATGGTCTCTCAGGAAGGCAATATCCGTGGCGTGGTGGATCAGATCAACGCCGATTTCAAGGAGAAGAACTTCGTGGGGATTATCCAGTGTATCGAGATGCGTATTGATCCGAGCCAGAACAAGATCGTCAATCTGTTGAAGGAGATCAAGCGATTCAACGAGGAATATAGCTGGGATTTGGGGCAGAACCTCTTCGCTTCCTCGGCCGACGATACGGCTACCCGGGAGAAGGCGACGACGTTGCTACGTGAGTTGATCAAGTCGATGGACGCTTATTCCGGCAACTTGATCCGCTTGGCGGACTTCTTCGACCTTAAATTCCGGGTGATCGAGAACCGGAATGATACGGGCTTCGTAGAACGTCTTACGAACGTAGGCTCCGAGGGTACGGATATCTTGGTCAAATCCATGGTGAATATCATGTTGCTGAACGTGTTCAAGCGGAACGCCTCCACGGTATTCTCTGATTTCAAGCTCCATTGCATGATGGATGAGATCGGGAAGCTGCACCCGAACAACGTGGCGGGTATCTTGAAATTTGCCAACGACCGGGATATTCTCTTGATCAATGGTTCGCCGACCGAGCAGGATGCTCTGTCCTATAAGCACATCTATAAACTGGAGAAGGATACGGATAGCTTCACCCGGATTCGCAGGGTGATTACGCAGTTCGATTAGTTACGATCTATGTTAGGGCCTCGGTTGATACGGGTGAGAGACGAGGCTCTCTCATAGGTCATAGATTAGGCTCTCTTATGGGTCATAGACGAGGCTCTCTTATAGGGGTAGGTGTCTCGTCTATGGCCCATAAGAGAGCCTCGTCTATGACTATACCATTGAAAAAATGTTAAAGCCCTGCGATCTCATCCAGCCAAAGCGTAGCCATTGCGTCGCTCGGCATTCGCCAGTCTCCACGTGGGGAGAGGCTGATGGAACCTACTTTCGGGCCGTCCGGCAGGCAACTGCGCTTGAACTGTTGCTGGAAGAAGCGGCGGAAGAAGGTATGGAGCCATTTCTTGAGGGTGGCATCGTCGTAGGTTTCCCCGAATGCCCGCTTCGCCAAGAAATAAATCTTCGCGGGTGAGGCTCCGAAGCGTAAGAAGTGATAGAGGAAGAAATCGTGCAGCTCGTACGGGCCTACCAAATCCTCTGTCTTCTGCTTGATATTCCCATGCTCGTCGGCGGGAATCAATTCCGGGCTGATCGGAGTGTCTACTATATCTAATAACGTGGCGCGGGAAGCCTCGTCTACCTTGTTATTGGCCACCCATTCCACCAGATATTTAACCAATGTCTTGGGAATGCTACCGTTGACGCCGTACATAGACATATGGTCGCCATTGTAAGTAGCCCAGCCCAAGGCAAGCTCCGAGAGGTCTCCCGTACCGATCACAAGGCCGTTCTCTTGGTTTGCTACGTCCATAAGAAGTTGGGTACGCTCGCGGGCTTGGCTGTTCTCGTACGTCACGTCATGTACATGGATGTCGTGATTGATATCCTTGAAGTGTTGGATGCAAGCGTCCTTGATGGAGATCTCCCGGAGGGTCACGCCAAGGGAGCGTATCAAGTCGCAGGCATTGGTATAGGTACGATCCGTCGTTCCGAAGCCGGGCATGGTGATGCCGATGATCTTATCCCGTGGGATCTTCAAGGCATCGAAGGTCATGACGGTGACCAGTAGGGCCAAGGTGGAATCCAGTCCCCCAGATATGCCTACGACGGCGGTTTGGGCGTGGGCGTGGAGGATGCGCTTGGCGAGTCCCGCTACCTGTATATGGAATATTTCCTCGCAACGTTCTTTCAAGGCATCGCCGGAAGGGGTAAAGGGATGCGGGTCGATTGCCCGGGTCAAATCCAGTGTCCGGTTGGGAAGGCTGAATGAGACTACGGTGCCGTTATCCATGTTATGGTTGAGATAACCCTGCATGAAACTGGTGTTGATCCGTCGGTCGTTCTGTAAGTTCTGGATATCGATCTCGCTGATAACGAGTTGCTCCTCCATGGAGAAACGCTCGGATTCCCTTAATAACGTGCCGTTCTCCGCTATGATACCGTTTCCCGCGAATACGAGGTCGGTACTGGATTCTCCGAAACCGGCGGAAGCGTAGACGTATCCGGCGATACAACGTGCGGATTGCTGGCAGATCAAGGATCGTAAGTAAGCATGCTTACCGATCAACTCGTTGCTGGCGGATAGATTGAATATCAAGTTCGCCCCCTGCATGGCTAGCTCGGAGCTGGGAGGGATGGGAACCCAAAGATCCTCGCAGATCTCGATACCCACACGTACCTCATCGTACTCGAAGATCAGGTAGCAATCCAGCGGCACTTCCCGGTTACCGATCGTGATCATGGATTGCTGTAGGTGTGAAGAGGCCGTGAACCAACGCTCTTCTTGGAACTCCTTGTAGCTGGGCAGGTAGCTCTTGGGCACTACCCCCAATATCTCGCCCCGTTGGAAAGCGACGGCGGCGTTTATCAGTTGGCTTCCGCTGACAAGCGGGCAACCTACGATCGTTAGTAAATCCAGATCGGCGGTGTTGTTCACTAAATCCAGCAAGGCTTTCTCGGCGTTTCTGAGTAAGGTCTCTTGCGAGAACAAATCCATGCAAGTATAAGACGTAACCGATAATTCGGGGAAGGCGATGATCTGGACCTCTTTTTGGGACGCTTGGCGCATCAATCCCTCAATCTGTTGAATATTATAAAAGCAGTCAGCCACTTTAACCTGTGGTACGGCTGCCGCTACTTTGACGAATCCGTAATTCATATTTGTTATTGTTTATCTGATAGATGTTCTTAATTTATCGGGGTTTTGACGACAGTCCCACAACAATACGATACGTATGGAACGTTTTCCTTCTTGGGTATATATAAGTTTATGATGTCCCTCGATCAAGGAGCGATATTCCTTGTCTCTATCGGCGAAAGTCTCTTCTATAGTACCAATAAGAGGATTGTTCTTTATCCGGATACAATTCTTCTCCAACTTATCGATAAAGTTGAGAGCAGCTTGTTTTCCAAAATGCTTTAAACAGTAGGCTATGGCTAAATCAGCTTGTCTTTTCGCACGGGGTGCCCAAATTACTTTAGCTTGTTTCTCCATGTCTCAAAGAATTGGTGCATATCATCCTCATTGATGCCTTTACCTTCTTCTAGCTCCTGTTCGGCTATATCTATTTCCCTATTGGCTTCTTTCAAACTGAATGAAATGGGAGATGTTGCATTCGCCTTGGACATAATTCGTTTCATATATTTCTCGATCTTTAGGACCGTTTCCATATCGTCTATTTTATTGAGATACCTCTCGATAAAGCTTTCTCTCCATTGTTGTAACTCTATTGTCGTCATATCAATTTCCCTCCTATATATTTATGCCCCAAAGGTATGTATTTTGTATGGGATAAAAAAGAAGGAGAGGCATACTTCGCAGCATCCTCCCCTTGTAAACACAAAACAATCAACAAAAAACTACTGTCTGAATAAGACTATCTGATGAATAAAAGCTCACGGTGTTTCGGCAAGGTCCATATCTGGTCATCGACAACCAGTTCCAACTTGTCGATATGGTAACGGATGGCTTCCATCATCGGGACGATCCGGTCGTGGTAAGCGATCGCCTTCTCCCGCTCGCTCTCTATCTTGTTGGCTATCTTGCGGGCGTTGACCATCTCGTCCACTTTTTCCTTGATGAAGATCGTGCGGTTCGCTATATCCTCGATGATCTCCATGTTCTTGGAGGATAGATGGGCGGCTTTATCTGCGGGGAATAATTCACGCATCTTATATACGTTGTCGATCAAGGAAGACTGGTATTTGGTGGCCATCGGGATGATATGGTTCATTGTCAGGTCGCCTAATACACGGGCCTCGATCTGGATCTTCTTCGTGTACATCTCCCATTTGACCTCGTTGCGAGCTTCCAGCTCCTTACGGGTCATGACTCCCGTGGACTCGAACATGCGGACGCTGCTATCTTTCAAATAAGCGTCGAAGATCAAAGGCACGCTGGTCTCGCAATCCAAGCCCCGGCGTGCGGCCTCGGCCTTCCATTCCTCGCTGTAGCCATTGCCGTCGAAATGGATCGCCTTGCATTCCTTGATATCCTTGCGGATTACCTCGATGATAGCGGCGAACTTATCCTTTCCGGTGGCTATCTTAGCGTCTACCTCGGCCTTGAACTGCCTCAACTGATCCGCTACGGCGGCGTTCAATACCAGCATGGCGGCGGCGCAGTTCGCGGAGGAACCTACGGCACGGAACTCGAAACGATTACCGGTGAAGGCGAAAGGGGAGGTACGGTTACGATCCGTGTTATCGATCAATAACTCGGGGATACGGGCGATATCGAGTTTCATGCCTTGCTTTCCCGCTAGGTTGAAATCTTCCGTATCGCTGTTCTCCAGATGTTCCAAAACCTTGGACAACTGTGTCCCTAAGAAGCTGGAGATGATCGCTGGGGGAGCCTCGTTCGCTCCCAGACGATGGGCGTTGGTCGCACTGGAGATGCTGGCCTTCAGCAATGCGTTATGGGTGTACACGGCTTTCAGTACGTTGACCACGAAGGTCACGAAGCGCAGGTTGTCTTCCGGCGTCTTACCCGGTCCCATCAAAAGGATTCCGGTATCGGTTCCCAGCGACCAGTTATTGTGCTTGCCGGAACCGTTGACACCTTTGAACGGTTTCTCGTGCAACAGGACACGGAACCCATGTTTGCGGGAGATCTTGCGCATTAGGGCCATGATCAGTAAGTTATGGTCATTGGCGAGGTTGCATTCCTCGAAGATGGGAGCTAGCTCGAATTGGTTCGGGGCGACCTCGTTATGGCGGGTCTTTACGGGAATGCCGAGCCTCAATGCCTCTACCTCGAGGTCTTTCATGAATTCCATGACACGGGTGGGGATGGCGCCGAAGTAATGATCCTCCAACTGCTGGTTCTTGGAGCTTTCATGTCCCATCAAGGTTCGGCCGGTCATCAACAGATCGGGACGTGCGGCGTACAGGCCCTCGTCTACTAGGAAGTATTCCTGTTCCCAGCCGAGGTAGGCGTATACTTTCTTCACGTCCGGGTTGAAATAGTGACAGACATCGACTGCCGCTTTGTTTACGGCTTCCAAGGCTTTCAGTAGGGGGGCTTTGTAGTCGAGGGATTCGCCCGTGTAAGCGATGAAGATCGTCGGGATGCACAGGGTGTCGCCTACGATAAAAGCGGGGGAGGAAGGGTCCCAAGCCGAGTAGCCACGGGCCTCGAACGTATTGCGGATACCGCCGTTCGGGAAACTGGAGGCGTCCGGCTCTTGCTGGATCAGTAGTTTGCCCTCGAATTCCTCAAGTACGCCGCCTTTGCCATCATGTTCAATGAAAGCGTCGTGCTTCTCGGCGGTACCTTCCGTCAAGGGATGGAACCAGTGGGTGTAGTGGGTAGCGCCTTTTTCCATCGCCCATTTCTTCATGCCGGAGGCCACGGCGTTCGCTGTCTCACGGTCTAGCGGGGTACCGTTGTCGATGGAGTCCACCAGTCTCTCGTATGCTTTCTCTGGAAGATATTTGAACATCTTCTCACGGTTGAATACCAATTCTCCGTAATACTCGGAAGGTCTCTCGGCGGGAGTGGTTAGCTCGGTCGCTTTCTTCTCGAACGCCGATTCTACGACTCTAAATCTTAACTTTGACATAATACCTGATGATTATTGTTGTTTATAGTAAATGACTTATCTTAGCCACTTCCTCAGCCTAGCCATGGCCTCTAGGGTGTCATCCCTATCGCCGAAAGCGGTGAGGCGTAGATAACCTTCCCCGCTCGGTCCGAATCCCACTCCGGGGGTTCCGACTATCTTGACTTCATAAAGCAGTTTGTCAAAGAATTTCCATGAGGAGAGGCTGTCCGGGGTCTTTAGCCAGAGGTATGGGGCGTTATCGCCTCCGTACACCGTGAGACCGCAGTTTTGCAGACCCTCTTTCATGATCTTCGCATTGGTCATATAATAATTGATAGTAGCTGTTACTTGCTGTTTCCCGGCGGTGGAATAAACCGCTTCCGCACCCCGTTGGGTTATGTAACTGGTTCCGTTGAATTTCGTGCATTGGCGACGGTTCCATAATTTGTTCAACTGTACCCGTTGCCCGTCCAGCGTGAAGGCGTTCAGCTCCTTCGGTACAACCGTGTATCCGCAACGTATTCCCGTGAATCCGGCGGTTTTAGAGAAGCTCCGGAATTCGATGGCTACCTTCTTCGCTCCTTTGATCTCGTAGATAGAGTGGGGAATATTTGGGTCCTGTATATAAGCCTCGTAAGCGGAGTCGTACATGATAAGCACGTCGTTGGCGAGGGCATAGTTTACCCATTTCTTCAATTCGTCCTTAGTCAAGGTCGTTCCGGTCGGGTTATTGGGATAGCAGAGGTAAAGGATGTCCACCCTGCGACTGGGCAGATCCGGTACGAAGTTGTTTTCCGCCGTGCAAGGGATGTATACGACATCGCTCCATTTCCCGTTTTCCAATACCCCGGTGCGTCCGCTCATTACGTTCGAGTCGATGTAGACCGGATATACGGGGTCTGTCACCCCGATACTATTGTCGTGGCGGAGCATGTCACCTATATTTCCACAATCGCTTTTCGCCCCGTCGCTGATGAATACCTCGCTCGGTTCGATAAAGACTCCCCGGCTGGCATAATCGTTCTTGATGATAGCGTCGATTAGGAAAGGATATCCCTGCTCGGGGCCATATCCGTGGAATGTATCCTTGCTCGCCATTTCTTCCACGGCTTTATGCATCGCCTCAATAACGGCGGGGGCAAGTGGTTGCGTAACATCACCAATACCCATTCGAATGATCTTATCCTTGGGATGGGTAACCTTGAAGCTGTTTACCTTTTTCGCGATGTCGGAGAAAAGGTAATTGTTCTGTAATTTCAGGAAATGTTCATTAATTAGTGCCATACTCAGTTCTTTTGTTTTTATGTTGTTGTTTTTGTTGTTTTGTCTTGTTCCCCATGTCAGACTTTGATGAATCCCTCGAACACGTTGACCGCTCCGCCGGTCATAAAGACCTTACCGCTCCGCTCGTCCCACTCGATGGTTAAAGGGCCCCCATCCATGATGACCTTCGTCTTTCGCTTTGTCTTCCCACGTACGACCCCGGCCACGGCGGTGGCGCAAGCTCCGGTTCCGCAGGCTTGTGTGATGCCGGAACCTCGTTCCCACACCCTCATCCGTACCTCGTCCGGTTTTAGCACCTGCACGAACTCCACGTTTGTCCGGTCCGGAAAAAGCGGGAGGCATTCCAGTAACGGGCCTACGCTTGCCAGATCGACCTTGTCCATCTCGTCCACGAAGATAACCAAATGAGGATTTCCCATGGAGATGACGGTGCCGGTGTAAATTTCTCCTCCGGCCTCAACTATCAAGGCGATTTCACCTACGGCAGGCTTTCCCATATCTACCGTGACCTCGGTGACCTCTTCACGCTCTATTTTCAATTGTAGCTCTTTGATACCTGATAAGGTCTCTAAGGTAACCTTGTTCTTTTGCGTTAGGCCGGCCTCATAGACATATTTGCCAATACATCTGGATGCGTTTCCGCACATCATCGCCTCGGAGCCGTCCGCATTATAGATATGCATGCTGAAATCTGCGATGTCTGAAGAACCTATCAAGACCAAACCATCAGATCCTATGCCTGTGTGCGGCTTGCTCCATGCGATAGATAATTCCTCGGGGTTGTCTATCGGATAGACCATCGTGTTTACATAGATGTAATCATTTCCGGCACCGTGCATCTTTGTGAATCTGATTGATTTTGTCATTTTGATGATATTATTCTTTATATTATTTCTTTTTGTTTTATTGTAATGCAAATATATAACGTTTTGATAAGTATATAACAGGTGAGAGGCTCGAATGTTTTATAAATATGAGGTTTGTAATAGATTGAAGTTATAATATATGCTTTTAGTTATAAATGATAATTAGAAGTGTGCGTTTTGGTTTTATATCGTAATATATGCTTTGTGAATATGGGTTGCTGTAACTGTAAGTAAAAAAGCTATATATCTATCTATTTGCTTAAAATAAGTCTGTTTGTCTGACGAGCCTCTTTTTCAAGAAGCCTTAACTAGGGATAGATAATGGGTGAAAATACGTATTTAACCACTGATTTCTACGTAAAAGGTCATGTTTTGTTACGCGAAAGGTTGCGTTGGGCGACGCAAGTAGTGGCGTTAGCCAACGCAATAGGTCACGTAAGGCGATACATATAGTCGCGTCGGGCGATACAACCGTATGAAATGCGTCTTTTATCCGTATAAAAAACATGTTTTGACCCGTATAAATGTGAACTAGCATGAATTATTTTTCTAGAACAAAAGGTCGTATTTGGCTAATATATTACTAAACAATCATTTGCTAATATTTTTTCTCATATTTAGGGACGATAAGTACATCAGGCCAGAAAAATCAACTCTCCGGGAGTTTGGTTTACAAATTGACAAAAAGAAAGGAGCTACTCGGTTTTGTTTCCGGATAGCTCCTTTTATCAGATTAACTAATTATCTAGATAATTTATTTTACGAACTTAACAGTTGTCTTATGAGCAGATCTCAAGAGCTTAGACTGATCGATTGAGATCATATAAATACCGTTCGGCATATTCGGAGTGCTGATGTATTGCTCATCGCTAGTGATGATACCCGTAGAAACAACTTTACCTACCATATTAACGATTACATAATTACCCTTACCATTCTTTACATAAAGACCGCTAGCGGTTGTAGATACCGTAACCTCTTGAACCTCGTCACTGATAGTCTCGTTATCGGTGATGATACCCATAGCGTCAGATTTTACGTACATTGTAGCGACAGCTTTATCGTATCCAACTGGTGTGAAATCAGCTACTACCTTGTCACCCTTTAACGGAAGATTGATAGCGATATCCATGCCTTCGGTCAATTGTCCGTCTGTATCATTAGGAGTTTGTATCTTAACCGCAACATTCATAGCGGGAGCTGTCACTGATCCTCCCATTGCTGTAGTTACGTCAGCTTTTAATAGAGTGATCGTTTCTGCGGCTGCTACTTGACCATCCCCATTCATGTCGGAAGTCTTTGTTACAACCATGCTGTATGGATTAGTCGTTCCTGTTGCAGCTAACTCTGCGATAGCACGAGTAATAGTTTCGGCTACGATTGCTTTTGCTTCGGTTGCATTCGTACGATTAGTCATTGTTATCGTTTCAGTTGCAGACCATTTCCATTCTGTCGCATTTAAAGTTTTTGTGGAATCTTGTGAGGTAATCACAAAATTCTGGCCTTTTTGCTCCATCTTAGTAGCTAGCTTACGATAACCTTCTTTTTGTCCATTCTTGTAGGATGTCAAGAGAATTGAATCGGGAGACATTTTACCAGTAGCGGCCGCTTTAAGATTCAGATAAACTTGGGCATCACCCATCGGTACTTGTACAGTAGAGCTAGTTGTAGGTACAGCATATAATGATGCCTCAACTAAACCTTTGGCCTGTTGGGTCATATTGGTTTTGATAAGGAAGTTTGGGATGGTAGTTTTTTCCTCTTCGTCTTTTTCCAAAAGAGCGATCACACTACGTAAGGATTCGCCTATCGTTACGTTGTAATCGAACATACCAGCATTAGTCGCTTTTTCTTTTAAAGAGAATAACTCTCCACCTTTAATTCCCATTACTCCGGCTAACTCGGACAATCCGCCTAAATCTAACTTAGCTGTGAATGAATCAAATGGTAAAAGTCCTGTTTGCTTTCCTAGTTCAAAGTTTAAAGAAACAGTGGAGCCGAGAATTGTTGTTGAAATAGTTTTAGGTAAGTTGAGTTCTATTGGTAATCCATTAGTTGATGAAAGATTTGCTGTGTAATAATTAGACATTTTTAATGTGATCTGACTGAACATAGCGGGAATATCTTTACTTATTTCACTCAGATTTACTTTCATACTATCTGGTTGAACTGTAATAGGATTTGCGATAAGCGTCTCTGCTCGTAATGTGCTGGCTGTCCCAAAAACAGGAGAACTTAATACATTCTCAATGTTGGGCTTTGCCAATTCTATGATATCGATTCCGCTTACTTGTTTTACCTGTTCAAACATAGCGGGCACAATAGCTTCTATAACTGCAGCTTTTTCCTTATCCGTAAGTTTTTGTTGTTGTGCCATCACTGGGGTGGTAGCCATGAATGTAGCGGCTGCCAAACTAATGCATGTAAAGATTTTCTTCATATAAATTTGTTTTAAAGTGTTTTATGACTCTAGCTGGCAAAGTTATTATAAAAATTAAATGCACCAGCGTTTATTATTCATAAAAGTTGGTGCATTTTGCTACTAAAGAAAAGAAATATTCGTCAATAAGCGGATTCATGTACGTCTTTTATGGCCCTGCCGCTTGGCTCGTTCATGTTTTTGAAAGCCGAGTCCCAAGCTAAAGCCTCTGCGGTAGAACACGCTACGCTAGGAATGGAAGGTACGCTTCTCGCCGCGCTTTCGCTGGGGAAATGCTCTTCAAAGATGGAGCGGTAATAATACTCTTCCTTGTTTTGGGGTGGATTGATTGGGAATCGTTTGGCGGCATTCGCCATCTCTTCATCAGTGACCGACTCGGAGGTTATTTTCTTTAATGTATCGATCCAGCCATAGCCTACCCCATCCGAGAATTGCTCTTTTTGACGCCAAGCGATCTCCTTGGGCAAACTGTCGGAAAATGCTTCTCGGAGTATCTTCTTCTCGATGGTCGTACCCGGGCACATCTTTGCCACCGGATTCAGACGCATGGCCACATCAAGAAACTCTTTATCCAAGAACGGCACTCGTCCTTCTACGCCCCATGCGCAAAGGCTTTTGTTCGCGCGCAAGCAATCATATAAATACAGTTTGCTTAATTTACGCAGGGTCTCTTCATGGAAAGCCTGTGCGTTCGGGGCCTTATGGAAATATAAATATCCCCCGAATACCTCGTCCGCACCCTCGCCGCTTAGTACCATCTTGATACCCATGCTCCGGATCACACGGGCCAGTAAATACATGGGGGTGGAGGCTCGGACGGTAGTGACATCATAGGTCTCGATATGATAAATGACATCTCGTAAAGCGTCCAATCCTTCTTGTATCGTATAATGGATCTCATGATGAACCGTACCGATCGCATCCGCTACTTTACGGGCGGCGAGCAAGTCCGGGGCATCTTTCAATCCGATGGCGAACGAGTGGAGTTGAGGCCACCATGCGTCCGCTTTCCCATTGGTCTCGATGCGTTTCGCCGCGTATTTCTTGGCGATAGCGGAGGTGATGGAGGAATCCAGACCTCCGGATAGAAGGACGCCATAAGGGACATCGCTCATCAGTTGGCGTTTGACGGCGGCTTCCAGCGCATCGTGAAGTTGTTGTACGTCGGTAGGATTATCTTTCACGTTGGCATAATCCATCCAGTCACGGGTGTACCATCTCGTGAGTTTACGGTCTTCGCTATAGAAATAATGACCGGGGAGGAACGGCTCGTAATGAGTGGCGAAGCCTTCAAGTCCTTTTAACTCAGAAGATACCATCAAGTGTCCCTCGTCATCGTATCCGATGTAGAGCGGGATCACGCCGATCGGGTCACGGGCGATCAAGTAAACCTCTTTCTCCTCGTCATAGAGAGCGAAGGCGAAAATACCATTGAGATCCTCGATGAAATCAATCCCTTTCTTCTTGTATAAGGCGAGGATCACCTCGCAATCGGAGCCGGTTTGGAACTCGTAATCGCCTTTTAACCGTTCTCGTAATTCCTGATGGTTGTAGATCTCTCCGTTGACGCAGAGGATGAGTTTCCCATCGGGGCTGACTAAAGGCTGCCCTCCGGAGGCAGGGTCTACGATGGAAAGGCGTTCATGGGCCAAGATAGCGGTTTTGCCTTGGTAGATACCACTCCAGTCCGGCCCCCGGTGACGGATTCGTTTACTCATTAATAACGCTTGTTTACGCAGGGCTTGCGCTCCGTCGTGTATATTGAATATCGCTGTTATACCACACATGATCATTAAAAATTGAAAGTTGAAAATTAGTTGGTTTGTAAGAAACGGTCGATGGATCGGGCGACATTACGGCCGGAGGCCATCGCTTTTACGACTAGGCTCGCTCCGCTGACAGCGTCTCCGCAGGCAAATAGGTTGCTGTTGGCGGTATATCCGGCGTTGTCTACGGCGATGTTATCGCGGTTGTCGGTAGCCAATCGCAGTTCTTTGATCAATCCTTCTTGCTCCGGATGCAGGAAGCCCATGGCGAGGAAAACCAGATCGGCCTCGATGATCTCTTTCTTGCCGGTCAGCCTCATCTGCGGACGGCCTCCGTCTGGGGAGGGAACCCATTCGACTTCTTCTACCTCAACCCCTATCAGGTTGTTTTTCTCTCCGATAAAACGGTTAGAGGTTAGGTTCCACCGGCGGATACAACCTTCCTCATGGCTGCTGCTGGTTTTCAGTACTTGCGGATACATGGGCCAAGGTGTCGCCGGATTCTGTCCGACGGGTGGCTGGGGCATGATCTCGATCTGGGTGACACAGGCCGCCCCATGACGGTTCGCTGTCCCTACACAATCGCTACCCGTATCGCCTCCGCCAATCACTAAGACTTTCTTGCCTTTGCAATTGATCTGGCTTTTGGGCGGGATGGGGATGCCTTCTAAGATCCGGTTCTGCTGGCTTAATAACTCCAAGGCGAAATGTACGCCTCTTAAATGACGTCCCTCGATAGATAGATCCCGGGGAACCTCGGCGCCGATCGCTACGCAAACAGCGTCGAAATCTTTCACTACATCTTTCGCTAATATCTCTTTGCCGACCATCGTGTTTACACGGAAAAGAATCCCTTCTTGCTCCATGATACGGATACGGCGATCGATAATGTGCTTGCCTAGCTTGAAATTGGGGATGCCGAAGCGTAGCAAGCCGCCCGGTAACTCATCTTTCTCGAATACGGTGACTTCATATCCTTTCCGGTTCAATTGGTTCGCTACGGTCAATCCGGCGGGACCGCTACCGATCACGGCTACCTTTTTCCCGTTGCGTACCGGTTGGATAGGCTGTACGTATCCTTCCCGGAAAGCGGCTTCCACGATAGCCGCCTCGTTCTCACGGATCGTGACAGGTTCGTCGCAGCTAAGTTTCAGTACGCAGCTTTTCTCGCAGAGGGCGGGGCAGACACGTCCCGTGAACTCCGGGAAGTCGTCGGTCTGCTCCAATACGTGATATGCCTCTTTGTAACGGCCTTTGTATAACAAATCTTGCCATTCGGGTTGCTTGTTACCCAGCGGGCAGGCCCAGTGGCAGAAGGGTACGCCACAATCCATGCAGCGGGAGGCCTGCGTACGGCGGTCGCCGCTGTTCAAGGTCTGTTCTACCTCGCTGAAATCATCTATACGTTCGTGGACGGGACGATAGCCCGCCTCTTGTCTATGTATCGTTAGAAATGCTCTTGGGTTTCCCATAGTTCTCTTGTTTTTGTGTAAATATTTAGTAGTCTTTCTGCATCTCCGCGATCTTGCGTTGGAGTTTGCGCATCTGTTCCTCTTGGAGTACTTTCTTGTATTCGATCGGGACGATCTGGATGAACTCATCCACGTACTTGTTCCAGTTATCGAGCATCAATCCGGCCAGATGGCTGCCGGTATGATGATAATGCTTGCGGATCAATTCATGAAGTTCCTTTCGTGAGGTGCTATCCTCGATCAAGGAAAGCTCTACCATTTCCATGTTGCAATAATAATCGAAATCACCATTCTTGTTCCACACGTAAGCGACACCACCGCTCATTCCGGCGGCGAAGTTCCGGCCTGTATTGCCTAAGACGACAACCCGGCCTCCGGTCATGTACTCGCAACAATGGTCGCCTACACCTTCCACGACAGCGATTGCCCCGGAGTTTCGCACACAGAAACGCTCTCCGACCCGGCCGTTGATATAAACCTCACCGCTGGTAGCTCCATATAATAAGGTATTACCGGCTATCGTATTGTCTTCCGCTATAAAGGTGGAGCGTACCGGAGGCATTAAACTGATGTGTCCGCCGCTCAATCCTTTTCCGAGATAGTCGTTCGCCTCGCCTTCCAACCGGAAATGTACGCCGTGAGCCAGAAAGGCTCCGAAGCTCTGGCCCGCCGCCCCCTTGAACTTGATATGCAGGGTGTTCTCCGGTAACCCGATGTTCCCGTACCGCTTGGCGATCTCGCCGGAAAGCATGGCTCCTACGGAACGATCGGTGTTGGCTATTGCGTAATCCAACGATACTTCCTGTCCGGATTCGATGGCAGCCTTTGCGTGACGGATTATATCCACATCTTTCACGTTGTCGATCGCGTGGAGTTGACGGGTGACATGATGGATGGCCTGCGTGGCGGCTTGTTCCGGTAGATGGATCAAGCGGCTGAGATCCAATAGATCATGTTTCTCGATATGATCAGAAGGTTTACGCATGAGTAAGTCCGTACGGCCAATGATATCGTCTAGTTTCGTATAGCCTAGCTCTGCCAGATATTCTCGAACTTCACGGGCGAGGAAGGTGAAGAAATTCACCAAATATTCGTGTCGGCCATGAAAGCGTTTACGTAATTCCTCATCTTGGGTAGCGACACCTACCGGACACGTGTTCATATGGCATTTACGCATCATCACACAGCCTAAGACGATCAAGGCGGAGGTGGCGAATCCAAACTCCTCGGCACCCAGCATCGCCATCAATAGGATGTCCCGTCCGGTTTTCAATTGTCCGTCTGTTTGCAAGCGGACTTGTCCCCGGAGGCCGTTCATCACGAGCGTCTGTTGAGTCTCGGATAGTCCTAGCTCGGGTGGGATTCCGGCGTAACGGATAGAGCTTATCGGGGAAGCCCCCGTTCCTCCTTCTGCCCCGGAGATCACGATCCGGTCCGCTTTTGCCTTGGCTACGCCGGCGGCGATGGTTCCCACGCCACTCTCGGATACGAGTTTCACACTGATCTCGGCTTGAGGGTTCACGTTCTTCAGATCGAAGATCAATTGCGCCAAGTCCTCGATCGAGTAAATATCGTGGTGAGGTGGGGGAGAGATCAGAGAGATACCCGGGATCGAGTGACGGGTTCTCGCTATGATATCGTTCACCTTATAGCCGGGAAGCTGTCCTCCTTCGCCCGGTTTCGCTCCTTGGGCGACCTTGATCTGGATCTCGTCGGCGTTTACCAGATATTCCGTGGTCACGCCGAAGCGTCCGGAGGCTACTTGCTTGATGGCGGAGCGGAGCGATAACCCGTCCTCACGGGAGATGAAACGGGCCGAGTCCTCACCACCCTCGCCCGTGTTACTGCGTCCGTGTATCTTGTTCATGGCTATAGCTATCGTCTCGTGCGCTTCCCGACTGATAGAACCGAAGCTCATCGCTCCCGTGACAAAGCGACGCATGATCGCTTCTTCCGGCTCTACCTGCTCCAAGGGGATCGGGGTGCGTTGTTTGAAGGTCAGGAAGTCACGCAAGAATATGGGGCTTTCCTTCTCATCAACCACATGGGAATATTCCTTGAATTTCTTGTAGCTCCCCAAGCGGGTAGCCAGTTGAAGCATGGAAATGGTATCCGGGTTCCAAGCGTGTTTCTCGCCATCCTTGCGGAAGGAATAAATGCCTTTATGTTCCAATAAAGAATCCGTGGGGTGGGAGAATGCGTCATTGTGCATGGCGATCGCGTCTGCCGCTATCTCTTCCAAGCGGATACCACCGATGTTGCTGGTGGTTCCCCCGAAGTAAGTATCTGCCAGATCCCGGCTTAGGCCGATCGCCTCGAAAAGCTTTGCTCCCCGGTAACTGCGGATCGTGCTGATCCCCATCTTGCTCATAACCTTGAATAAACCCTTGCAAATGGCTTTTACGTAATTCTTCTCGGCAGTCTCGTAATTCAATTGTATCTCTTGCCTGTCTACTAGATCATCCAAGATAGCGAAAGCCATATAAGGGTTGATGGCACTGGCTCCGTAGCCTAGTAAGAGGGCGGCGTGCATTACCTCACGCATCTCGCCGGTTTCCACTACCAGCGCTGTTTGCACCCTTTTCTGCACGGAGATCAGATGGTGATGCACGGCGCTTACCGCTAACAGGGAGGGAATCACCGCTTTTTTCTCATCTACGTTTCTGTCGCTTAAAATGATGTAGTTAACGCCATCGGTGACGGATTGCTCCGCTTGCTTACATAATTCGTCCAAGGCAGCTTTCAGTCCTGCGCATCCTTTCTCTGCGTCAAACAAAGTGGGGAGCTTAACACTTTTAAAGCCCTTATACCGGATGTTACACAGGAGATCCAGTTGTGTATTGGTCAAGATCGGATGGTTCAGCCGAACCATTTTACAGTGGCTCTCGTTTGGAACTAAGATATTGCTTCCCACTGCCCCGATATACTCGGTCAGGCTCATGACGAGTTCCTCGCGGATCGGGTCGATCGGCGGGTTGGTTACTTGGGCGAATTGTTGGCGGAAATAATTATAGAGGATTTGCGGACGGGCGGATAATACGGCCAGTGGCGTATCGTTGCCCATGGAGCCGACCGGTTCCGCCCCTCCCGTGCACATCGGTATGATAATACGTTCGATATCCTCACGGCTGTATCCGAACGTACGCAGTAGCTTGTCGTATTTCTCTACCTTATGAGGAATCTTACGACCGGATTTCAACTCGTCCAATTCCACCCGATTTTTCTCCAGCCAAGTACGGTAGGGCTGGGCGTTCGCCAGTTGTTCCTTCAGCTCGCTATCGTAATAAATCTCGCCTTTCTCGGTATCGATGAGTAAGATCTTTCCGGGTTGCAGACGGCCTTTTTCCTTGATCTCGTTAGGCTCGAAATCCATGACGCCGACTTCGGAGGCCACGACCATCATGTCATGTTTCGTGATCAGGTAGCGGGCGGGGCGGAGGCCGTTACGGTCTAGCATGCCTCCGGCGTAGCGTCCGTCGCTAAAGAGCAGGGCGGCAGGCCCGTCCCACGGTTCCATCAAGATGGAGTGATATTCGTAGAAAGCCTTTAGGTCTTCGGAGATCGGGTTCTTCTCGTTGAAACTCTCCGGTACCAGCATCGCCATGGCATGCGGCAGGCTCATCCCGGAGGCCACGAAGAATTCCAATACGTTATCCAGTGAGGCACTGTCACTCATGCCCGGCTGGATGATCGGGCGTATATCGTTGATATCCGGGATTCTGGGGGAGGATAGTACGCTCTCCCGGGCCTCCATCCATCCCCGGTTGCCCCGTATCGTGTTTATTTCCCCGTTATGTGCCAGTAGGCGGAAAGGTTGCGCCAGACTCCAAGTGGGGAAGGTGTTGGTACTGAAGCGTGAATGTACCAATGCCAGTCCGCTAGTGAAATAAGGTTGCGTCAGGTCCGGAAAGTAATGGCGTAGCTGCATGGATTCCAGCATGCCTTTGTAAACGATGTTTTTGGTGGAAAGAGACGCTATATAGAAATCATCCTTGGCCGGAAGGTCGGTGGCCGATACCCTTTTCTCGACCCGCTTACGTATGAGGTATAGCTTTAGTTCCAGCTCTTGCTGATCGTTACAGCCGATGATGAATATCTGCTTGATATCAGGTTCGGTCGCTTGTGCGTCCTTTCCCAAGATTTCCGTATGAACGGGAACTTTGCGTAAGTGCATCAAGGTTAATCCCTCTTTCTCGATCTCTTCGATGAGGATACTGAGGATGCTTGCTTGCTGTTCCTCGTCTTTGGGGAGGAAGATTAGTCCGGTGCCATATTTGCCTTTTTCGGGAACCGGAATTCCTTGCAGGAGGATGAACTCATGCGGGATCTGTAATAAGATTCCCGCTCCGTCACCCGTTTTGTTATCGGCTCCCTCGGCGCCTCGGTGCCTCATGTTCTCTAGTACCTTAAGGGCTGATTCGATGATGTCGTGCGATTTCTCGCCGTGGATATTTACTAACATTCCTACTCCACAAGCGTCATGTTCATAAGACGGGTCGTATAATCCTTGTCTGCTATTAAAATGATTTCTGTTTGTTTTCATTTGTTGACCTTATGTTTGCGTATAAATGATTATTGCGTCAATTTATTTCGCAAATATAGGTATTAATGGCATAATGTAATTGCTTGTAGGAGCGAAAGAACGGAGAAAAGATAAGAATATCTTATCTAATGTTTCTATTTGTAAGTATTCACTGGGTTTATTCTTTTTATTTGAAAGATATTTGGTTGGTTAGTTTGCTAAATGAAAGATGAACTAAAAAAAGAAGCACCGTCACGTTTTGCGACAGTGCTTCTTTTTCTCCGGAAGCGCTGTCACGGATTGTGATGTCGCTTCCTATCTGTTTTATCTATCGGGATATTCTCGGATGAAATAGCGGGATAGGAATTTCCAATTATCTTGTATGATCGCCTTGCCACGTTCCGGGCTGGTAAGGCTTTTTGTTTGTGCGTCGGCCAACATACCTCGGTCTACCAGCTCTTTCAGGAAGTAAACGCTGCAATGTTTCACGATGAAGAAAGAGAGCGCTTGCTTGGCGGCACGGTTGGTGTCGTAGAAGGGATTGTTCTCATCCTTGATCAACTCCACGTCACGGGTGATGACTTGGGCGCCTTCCTCGGGCGTGGCGTAGATCGCCAGCTTCTTGCCTTGCCAGTCCTCGGGAAGATGGAAGTTCTCGGCGGGGATAAGGCCGGAAGTCTCCGTGATAAATGTTTGTGCATCTTCGGTCTTGTCGAAATAGAGAAGCAGTTTGTCTCCTGCGGCTTTGTGGAAAGTCTCGTATTGTTGGCGGTTTTCCTCCAGCATATCGTCGGGCAGGGTGGCTACAGACTCGTCGGCGGTGTTCTGAAATACCGCATGGTCGGGATGCTCGGCGGGCAATATCTTTGCCAGCCATTGCGGGGAGGTCAGGCCTAGCAAGGAGGTCTTGCTGGTGTAGGCCATCATGCCGTGGCTGTTGACGAGCAGGTTGTTAAGCTGCTCTTGGTTGAGGTCGGGCTGCTCCTTCCAGCGGTCGTGGGCGAAGTCGCTCAGTTCCCGGGCCGACTCAGGCAGGATATAGGATTCGTAATGGAACCATTGCAATAGACGGTCGTAATCCTCTTGCCGCTCGTAGCGGGTATCAAGGGCGAAAAGCTTTGCCATGCGGGTATTCTCCGGCGCCGTGGTCCACTCTTTGCAGAACAGGTCGTAGATAAGCATGCCGGTGGATTCGTTGGCAGGGTTGTCCGGACTGACGAAAGTGCCTTTACGATAGCCGTGATACTGCTGGGTATAATGCCAAAGGAGGAAACGCACGTCCTCAAGGTTCACCTCATCGTCGTAATAATGATCGTCCGGAGTGTAGAAGGGGAGGTATTTGCCGTATAGCTCCTTATGGGTAAGGATGAAGGCACGCCAAATCCCCATGCCGGAGATCACGTCCTCGAAGTAGGCGGCCATGCGGATACAGATCTGCTTTGTTTCCTCGCCCTCGAAGGAGTTTACCAACTCGGTCTTCTCCATGATATCGTAGATACGGTTCGCTATTCCGGTATAATAGGAATCCACGGGAGTGCTTTGTTTATAGGGATGCAACTGCAACCAGTCTTTCGGGAAAATTTTAATGTTCTTCATGTTATTAAATGTCTTTATGCATTCAGGAGTGCAAATGTAGTAAAAATACGTTAGCTATGTCAAACGATAAGGAAAAGTTGCGGTCTTAAAAATGTAACATTTGTTGTCTTTATTGTTATCGGATCTAAACATCTTTGAAATACCGCCCCCGTACTTTTGCGTCGAAATCAAAGATGAAATAATAAGTAGTAAGATAATGGGAAAGAGTTTAAGGGGCAAAAGATTGAAAAGGTTAGGGCTTTTCTGGGTGGGAGTTTTCCTGTCATTCTCTCTATGGGCACAAACAGGGGTTATCTGCGGGACAGTTACGGACGCAAAGATGAAAGAACCGTTGATCGGCGCCTCGGTCGTGATCGAGGGGACTACGGTTGGCGCTATCACGGATATAGACGGTAATTTCCGTATCGAGAACGTGAGACCAGGTACTTATACGGTAGCCGCCTCTTACGTGTCGTACCAAACGCAAACGGTAAAGGATGTTCCGGTAGTCGCACGCCAAGAGGCGGTGTTGAATATCGAGCTTTCCGACGCTAACCTCCAATTACAGAATGTGGTCGTAGTGGCCCAACGGAAATTGGGAACCGAGATGGCCGTACAAAATACCGTACGCAAGAGCCTTCCGGTCGTGAATGGTATCTCCGCCCAGCAAATCAGTAAAACACAGGATAGCGATGCCGCCGAGGTACTACGCCGTATCCCGGGAATCACCATCGTGGACGACCGTTTCATCGTGGTCCGGGGTCTGGCGCAACGTTATAATAATGTATGGCTGAACAATGCCACGACTCCTTCCAGCGAGACGGATAGTCGTGCTTTCTCATTCGACGTGCTGCCCTCTTCCTTGATCGATAATATGATGATCTATAAAAGCCCCTCGGCGGAATTGCCGGCGGATTTCTCCGGAGGTTTCGTGCGGGTGCTGACAAAGAATATTCCCGAGGGTAATACGCTCAACGTCTCCTATCAAGTCGGGTTTAATACAAACTCCGCTTTCCGAGATTTCCAACTGACGAAAGGTTCCGCCTTGGATTATCTGGGCTTTGGCGCTGGCTCCCGAATGTTACCCTCGAACGCCCCATCTCATTTGAACGACATATCGGCAGCGGATGCGGCGGCGTTTACGAAGCGGGTGAATACAGGATGGAACGTGTGTCATTTCACGGCGATGCCGGAACAGAAACTGACGTTCATGATGAATCGTACCTTTGATATCGGTGACATGAAGATCGGTAATATCACCAGTGTGAACTATAGCACAGGCTATGATTATTACGAGATGAAAAACAACAACTACCTCTCGTACGACATGGCCAAGGATCAATCCTCATACCGTTACCGCTACGATGATGTACAATATAAGAATACGACAAAATTAGGAGCCTTGTTCAACTGGTCGTTGATGAAGGGAACGAGCAAATATGAGTTCAGGAATTTCTTCAACCAGCGTGGAACCTCTTCCTTATCGCAACGAGAGGGAACGGATTTCTACTCCGACCAAAATATCCGGAAATGGGAATCCCTTTATACCGGACGCACTACCTATTCCGGCCAGCTAAGCGGGGAGCATAAATTGAGAGAAGATATGAATAAACTGGATTGGACGTTAGGTTATGCTTTCGCCGCTTACAAGGAACCGGATCGCAAGGTGGTAAAATCTTTGGAGAGTACGACGGATGGTGACTCTCGTTATTACGTGTCCGACCCGACTCGTTATTATCAAGACTTGAAAGATAACAGCGCTTCCGCCGCCTTGAATTACGAGCATAAGTTCGCCGTCTCGGAGATGTTTACCCCTGTCTTGAACACGGGGGTATATGGAGAGTTTAAGAAACGTAACTTTGATGCCCGTCGTTTTGTCTATAATATGCTGGGAAGTGGTTATGACCGTTTTGCCGAATGGGACTACAGCTCGGTCTTCTCGGACGCAAATATATCGACCGATCGTATCTATATGAAAGAGAGTACGAACAAGAGCGACTCTTATACTTCCGATAATCTGCTGGGTGCCGCTTACGTAGCCGCTAAACTGAACTGGGGAGAGAGGCTGAATGCGAACGTAGGTGTACGTATGGAGTACTATCAATTGAAATTAGATGGTTATGAGTCGGACGGTATAAAACCGGTGCATCTGGATCAGAACGCTACGGATTTCTTTCCTTCCGTCAACATCGCTTATAATTTGAATGAGAAGCACCAAGTACGCTTGGCTTATGGACGTTCCGTGAATAGGGCGGAGTTCCGGGAGATCGTACCTTACGTATATTATGATTTCGCCTTAGATGCGAATATCACGGGTAACGTAAACTTGAAGAACGCTTATGCGAATAATATGGATCTGCGTTATGAATTTTACCCGGCTCCGGGTGAGACGGTGACGATCGGCGGTTTCTACAAACGGTTCGATAATCCGATCGAGCAAACCTATATGGAAGCGGGTTCCGGATTGCAGTACACATACCACAACGCCGATCATGCGAATGCTTTCGGCGTGGAGCTGGATATCAAGAAGAATCTGGACTTTATCGGTCTGAAAGGCTTGAGCTTCGTATTCAACGGGGCTTATATCCATAGTAGGGTGTATTTCGCCGAGGGCTCTTTCGAGCGGGATCGTGCGATGCAGGGGCAATCCCCTTACTTGATCAATACGGGCTTATTCTATCAGAATGACAACGCAGGAATCTCAGCCTCCGCCTTGTATAACCGGATTGGCAAGCGTATTGAGACGGTAGGCGTACCGAAGCAGAAGCCGAACGATGATATTCCCGATATCTATGAGATGCCCCGTAACTCCTTGGACTTGAGTTTCTCGAAGAAGATCGGTAAATACGTGGAGGTCAAGGGAGGCGTAAAAGATCTATTGAACTCAAAAGTAGAATATAAACAATTCCTAGAATTAACAGAGGCTTCCGGAGAGAAACGGGAGGTCGAGCAATTAATCCGTAGCTATCGTCCGGGTGTGACCGTGAATCTAGGTGTAGCCGTGAAGTTTTAATTTGAATTCACTCATATAAACTAAATTCGTTTACTTATGAACAAGTTATTATTAAAAGGTGTGGCCGCCGCTTTCTGTATGGCCACGATGTTTGGAACAACCGCTTGTGGCGACGATGATGATCTCGTAAATGTAGAGCCGCCTGTAGAGGAAACTCAAGATGTTATATTGGAAGGTGAGATTACCTCGGATATGACCTTGAAGGCTGCTGATAACAACCTGTTGAGAGGTTTCGTATATGTGACGGATGGCGTGACCTTGACGATCGAGCCGGGAACGGTAATCAAGGGGGAGAAATCGTCTAAAGGCTCCTTGATCGTCGAGCGTGGCGGAAAGCTCATCGCCGAGGGTACGGCGGAGAAACCGATCGTGTTCACTTCCGACCAACCGAAAGCTTCTCGTACCTATGGTGATTGGGGTGGCTTGATTCTTTGTGGCAAGTCTATCGTGAATAATACGGCTGGCGAGGCTCAGATAGAGGGCGGTCCTCGTTCTTACTACGGTGGAAAGGATCCGGAAGATAACTCCGGTATCGTGAAATATGTCCGTATCGAGTTCGCCGGTTATCCATTGGAGCCAAATAAGGAGATCAATGGTTTGACTTGCGGTGGTGTTGGCCGTGGCACTACGATCGAATACGTGCAGGTCTCTTTCTGTGGCGACGACTCATTCGAGTGGTTTGGCGGTACGGTAAACGCAAAACACCTGATTGCTTACAAAGGTTGGGATGATGAGTTTGATACGGACTATGGATTCCAAGGTAAATTGCAGTTCTTGTTAGGCGTTCGCGACCCGAAGCACGCTGATACGTCCAAGTCCAATGGCTTCGAGTCTGATAACGACGCTGATGGTTCCAATAATACTCCACTTACCACTCCGGTCTTTTCTAACGTGACCTTGATCGGTCCGTTCTATGGTGAATCAGCTGGTAAAACGGAAAATGATATCTTTTATGTTACGGAAGACGCGGCTAATGGCGCTAAGGGTGGATCATTCCAAGCCGCTATGCACATCCGCCGTAACTCTTCCTTGAATGTGTATAACTCGATTTTCGTGGGTTGGCCATACGGTTTGTATCTGCAAAACGCAAATGTGGGTGCGGTTGTTAAGAATGTGATCTTCGCCGGTATGTGGGAGAATTTCAAGGATGAAACTAGCCAAAATTACTTTCAGACAGCAGACTTGAGCAACCTTACTTACGCTTCCAGCAATGATATCATCGCTAAAGATGGTGACTATACATCGATCGTAGCGGATAAGATTGACGGAGCGGATTTCTCTGATACGGCTTTGAACGACGCTTTCTTCGAGAAGGTATCTTATAAGGGAGCTTTTGATGGCAAGAATGACTGGGCCGCTAACTGGACCAACTTCGATCCGAATAACACTGAATATTAATTTAGCTTGACTTTGAATAGGCTGTGAATTTGTTTGGGGCACTGAGGTATCCGGAAAGATCCCTCGGTGTCTTTTCGCATATAATTTAGATAAGAATGTATCATGAATAAAAAGCTATTGTTATTTTCTGCTTTTATGGCGGGGGCCTCATGGACCGTACAAGCGCAAGACTTGGTTTTAAGCGAAGGACAGTATTATACCGATGCCACGCAAACCACTCCATATACGGGTCGTTATACGGAATTTTATGACGATGGTATGCTTAAGATGGAGTTATATTTGAAAGATGGCCGTCCGGAGGGAACTTACGTGATTTATTATCCGAGTGGCAAGATCGCCGAGGTGCGTTCCTATTATCATGGGATCTTTCACGGAGAATGGCGTACATATAATGAGAACGGCCAGCTGATCGGCCTGGCTTCTTATAAGGAAGGGCAAAAGGACGGCCCTTGGCGTATCTGGAGTGATAAGGGAAATTTGTTGTATGAGATGTTCTATACGGCAGGGAAGAAATCTGGTGTCTGGCGTAGCTGGGATGAGGAGGGGAATCTGCTTTCCGAGGAGAATCAATAGGGATAATTGCCGTTTACATACCGTTGTAACGCCATTTACCTCTAATGGTAAATGTTTTTTCCTCTAGAGGTAAATGGCGTTACATCAGTATGTAAACAGTTTTACCTCTAGGTGAAAATACTTTTACTTCTTGATGAAAATATTGGTAAATGTAATTGAATGGAAATCAGTATGCTTACTCCTCTTCCTCTTCTCCAAAGTCGAACTCGAAATCGAATCCGTCATCCATGAATTCCGGCTCAGTGAATTGCTCCAGTTCACGACGGTCTTTCTTGGTAGGACGTCCGAGACCTTTCGCACGGTTCACGAAACCGGAGATACGGTTCATCTCCAGAATCTCATACTGATCCGGGGTTGTCACGTTCTCCAAGTAATTCGGGACGAGCTTTGCGCCCACACGATTCTCGATCAATCCGATTACCTTAAAAGAGAAGGTGATCGGCGGTTTACGCACTTGGATCACATCGCCAACCTTGATCATGCGGGAAGGTTTGATCGTTACTCCACCTATCATGATACGCCCTTTCTTGCAAGCTTCCGCGGCTATCGTGCGGGTCTTAAAGATACGGGTCGCCCACATCCATTTATCGATACGTACCTCGTTCATATCTGTATTCTCAGTCTCTTTTATTTATTATTAAATTGATTCATCGTAATCTGGATGCCGGCGAGGCAGAAGCTCTTGATGATCTCTGTCGCACGATCCAATATCTCTGGCATCAATTGCAATTCCTCCGGGGGAAATTTCCCTAGCACGTAATCGATCTGTCCGCCCCGTGGGAAATCGCTGCCTATGCCGAAACGAAGGCGGGAATATTCCTGCGTATTCAATAACTGGGCGATATTCTTCAACCCGTTATGCCCGGCGTCGCTACCCTTTGGTTTCAGACGTAAGGTTCCGAATGGCAATGCCAGATCATCTACGACAATCAATAGATTTTCCACGGGAATGTTCTCTTTTTGCAACCAGTACCGAACGGCGTTGCCGCTGAGGTTCATAAAAGTATTCGGCTTTAGCACGATCAAGTCACAGTTTTTCACCCGTATGCGTGCGATTGCCCCGTATCGCTCCTCAGTGAAATTGCCTCCTACGCTCTCTACCAGATGGTTGACAACCCGGAAACCTATATTATGGCGGGTTCCCCAATATTCGGAACCGATATTACCAAGTCCTGTTATCAAATATTTCATTATCCTCGAATCTATAAAAGAAAGGGGAAGAACATTCTATGAATATCCTCCCCTTCATGTATTGTAATAATGTTTTTACCTCAGATTATCCTTTAGCCTGAGCACCACGAGCGGCACGAGTCAATTGAACGGCGCAAACAACAGCGTTTTTAGCGTTCATCAATTCAAGACCTTCGAAGTGCAAAGCTCCTACCTGCATAGTCTTACCTAAGCCAAGGTGATCCACATTAATCGTCAACTTTTCAGGGATTTGATCGTATATAGCTTTCACTTTCAGTTTTCTCATTTGAAGAGACAACTTACCACCGGCTTTAACACCTTCTGCGTGACCTTCCAAAACAACCGGAACTTCCATTACTACGGCTTTGTCCTTAGATACTTCCAAGAAGTCCATGTGAAGGATTTCGTCAGTTACAGGTTGGAACTGCATGTCCTTAACGATTGCCATCGTCTTGTTACCGTCAATGCTTAACTCAACAACGAAAATCTCCGGAGTGTAAACCAACTTACGAACGGCTTCTTTTGTAACCGTGAAGTGAGTTACTTTTTCGCCACCGTATAATACAGCGGGAATTTCATTGTTCTTACGCATTGCCTTCAAGGCTCTTTTCTGATCAGCGGAACGAGCGACGATCTCTCTTCCTTTTCCTTCTAACTCAAAAGTCTTCATTTTCTTTAATTTTTGTGTTACTCAAAATTAGTTATTTTGCTTCCTAATTTCCCATCACACGGTACGGGGCTAAAAAGCGGTGCAAAGATACGATTTTTGTTTGATGTGACAAATATTTCGCATGTTATTTGTCGGATTATCGATCTAGCTTCACTAATTTCGTGGTTCGCATGATCCAGCGGACAAGGCCGTGGGGGAGGAGCACAACGAGGGGTGTGCATATTTTGTTGAAGAGACCCGGTAATAGGGAAGCCCGGTGGTGAAACAAGGCATTAATCCCTTTTTTAGCCAGTTTTTCCGGGCGCATCATGATACCTAGGCGGATCGCTAAGGTCTTTAAGTTGTCGCTTAGGTTATATAAATTCGTGGCGACGGCGCCGGGACAAAGTACGGTTACGCTTACTCCATAATCCAGTAACTCCGAACGCAAGCCTCGGGAGAAGCTTTTCAAGTATCGCTTGGTGGAAGCGTACAGCGTAATTCCCGGATAAGGTAGCCAACAAGATAGGGATGACATATTGAGGATATATCCATGACGCCGTTTCTTCATCTCTTGCCCGAAATAATAACAAAGCTGGGTAGGAGTGGTCACGTGGAGGTAGAGCATTTTCTCGACGATGTTGGCCTTAGCTTGTAAGGTCTCGCAGAAAAAAAACATACCGGCGTTATTGACCAATACCTCTATTGGGATGTTTTTCTCTTGGCAAGTATCATATAGCTCCTTGGCCGCCCCGGGGATCGCCAAATCACGATAAAGCGGCAAAACTTCTATACCATATTTCTCGGAGAGAAACTCACCTTTCTCCCGGATCGCCTGCTTCTCATTGCTGACGATCACTAACTGATAGCCTCGTGAGGCTAGTTCCTCGGCATAGGCGAGACCTATTCCGGAGCTGGCCCCCGTGACTAAAGCCCATTTCTTTTCCATTATTTATATTCAAGCCTTTTGATTTCACGTACGATACATTCCGGAAGACCTTTCACGTTCTTATGACAGACCATATCCTCACTATACATACGGGCGATACAATAGTTGCTATGCCCACAATCGCAACGGGCGTGCTCGTCTTCTTTCATACGGTTGACGAAGCCCGGCTCGTTCACCAAGGCACGTGCCATGGCCACAAACTCGAACCCGTCGTTCAGTACCTCCTCGATCTTGTCTCTGGAGACTAATCCTCCTACGTAAATAAGAGGTAAATGTAAGGCTTTGCGGAATTTCAACGCATCTTCAAGGAAGTAAGCCTCCTTAAACGGTTCCGAGGGAATCATATATTTACCCACCATGCGGATTCCAATCGGTAGATAGCCGCGAGGCATATAATACGCCATCGTACGGATCGGCATTTCTCCCCGCATTACATACATGGGGGCACGGCTCACGAATCCGCCGCTTAGTACTAAGGCATGCGCTCCGCATTGGTCTTGGAGTGTACGGGCTACTTCTAGACATTCGTCTATTTCAAGTCCTCCCTTGAACCCGTCCCGCATATTGGTCTTTACGGTTACGGCCATGTCGGAACCTGCTGCTTTCATCACCTCTTCCATACACATTCTCATGAAGCGCATACGGTTCTCAAGGCTTCCTCCATATTCGTCTTTCCGGTGGTTGGTATACGGGGAAAGGAATTGGCTGATCAGATAACCATGCCCGGCATGGATCTCGACAGCGTCCATACCTGCCTCACGTGCCAATCGTACGGCCTCACCGTAGGCACGAGCCATGGAAGCGATCTCGGATTGTCTCATACCTCGTACGATCGTGGGAGAGTAGAGGTTGAAACCGCTGGACGCTGAAATAGGCGTGCATCCGCAAATCCGCTTATGCGACATATTACCACAATGGCCTAACTGGATGGAAGCGGCGGCTCCCTCTTTATGGATAGCGTCGGTGAGCTTGCGGAGGCCGGGAATAATATCCGGACGCATCCACAGCTGACGCTCGAACGACAAGCCGCTTTGCGTCACGGCGGCATAAGCTATGTTCGTCATGCCGATCCCTCCGGCGGCTACGGATGTGTGATAGTTGAATAACTGCTCCGAGGGAGCGTTTCTCGGGCACATACTCTCGAATGCGGCGGCCCGGATCGTGCGGTTCCTAAGTGTTAGCGGACCGATCTTACCGGGTGTAAACAGGATTGATTTGTCCATATCAATAGATTAATGTAGTTGTTTCGAAAAATTAAGTTAGATGGTTTTCTCTATATTCCAGACGAAGGCCCGAAGCCCTTGCGCTTCCGTTTCCTTGTCTAAGTTGTGTAGGATTTCCAGAAAATGATCGACCTTCTCGTCTTCTACCATCGTAAGGATAGCTGAATTCAAGGTAGGCCAAGCGTGATTGCCGTAATGTGGCTCGCCTGTTTTACTTCCCCGTCCTTGCACGACATCCCAATAGGTAAAACCTTTAAGGTTATTACGGTCCATGATACTGACGATAGCTTCGTAATACGCTTGATTGAAAGATATAAATATCGCTTTCATATAGTTGTTTTTTATGAGATCGCATATCCGTAGGGAAGCTTTTCTTACGATGGGCATTCAAGCCTGCTTATTATGGGCATCGTAAGCACCTTACAATGGGCATTGTTATGACCTAACAATGCCCATCGAGGTTTGCTTGGCCTCGGCTTCCCTATGGTACGCAAAGATAATTAATTATTTCGTAATGCCTTCCTTATTTTGCGGCGTCTTCGTTTTACGCCGTTGGCAGCGAATACGGCATAGACCGTCGGAACAATAATCAAGGTAATCAAGGTGGATACGGAAAGACCCCAAGCCACAGTCATACCCATCGAGCGCCACATCTCGGAACCCTCGCCGGTTCCCACCGCCATCGGGATCATACCCAAAACGGTCGTCAACGTTGTCATCAATACCGGACGGAGACGGGATTTTCCGGCAGTCACTACCGACGTGATAATACCCATGCCACGCTCCCGGCATAAGATCGTATAGTCGATCAGCACGATACCGTTCTTAACCACGATACCCATCAACATGATCACGCCGATCAAAGCCATAACGCCCAATGGTGTCTGCGTGACCGCCAATCCCAATACGATACCTGTAAAGGCGAACGGGATAGAGAACATGATCACGAACGGGTCTACCAACGACTCGAACTGGGCAGCCATCACGATGAATACCAAGATGATGATCAATACCATCAAGATACCCAAATCGGTAAATGTATCCTGCTGATCTTCGAATGTTCCACCCAACTGCCAACTTACGTCGGATGGGATATCCATTTGTTTCAACTCATTCCGGGCGGCGGCAACCAAGTCGCTCAATGCTGCTCCCTTACCCGCTACGGCAGATACGGTGATCACACGCTCACGGTCTTTACGCTCGATGGTCGGGGGAGTCATACGTTCCACTACCTTGCCTAAATCACGGATGCGGATGCCTTTGCCTTCATTGTTATAGATCAAAATATTCTCAAGATCCTCTACGGACTCACGGAACTCTGGGGCGTAACGTACCTTGATATCATACTCATCTCCATCCTCACGATATTTTGAAGCGGTGGAACCATTTACACGGTTTCGGAGATACATGGAGGCGGTTGTTACGTTCAGCCCGTTGATGGCCAGTTTCTCCCGGTCGAAGTCGATCTGGTATTCCGGGATATAATCCTCACGGCTGATATTTACTTGCGAGCATCCTTTTACATTTCTCATACGACGGGCGATCTCATTCGCCACGGCATCCGTCTGGGCGAAATCAAAACCATAGATCTCGATGTTAACCGAGGTCTCTCCACCCATAGAACCTTCCTGCCCTCCGGCGAGTACCTCGAATTTCTTGATCTCGCTGTATTGGGCTAAGTCCTGCCGCATCAACTCGCAAATCTCGGTAAGACCTCTCTCACGGTCGCCCACGCTAGTCAGGTTTATATTGAACTCGATGATATGCGTACCGTTATTGCTTAGCTGGGCGAAGGTATTATCCGTATCCGCCGTACCTTCCGTGAAGTTACTGATCAGGATCTCCGGATATTTCTCACGGAACTTCTTGTCGATGTCGAGAGCTAACTCACGGGTAATATCCTGCCGTGTACCGATCGGCAACTCAATCGTTATACCGATGCGTGCGTTATCTTGCGTCGGGAAAAATTCCGTCTTGATGACCGGTATCAGCATCATACTGCCGATGAAGATCAGCGTAGCGCCTACGATCACCGTTTTCCGGTGGCGTACGGCCCAGTTCAAGAAGCGTCCGTAACCGCGATCCAAGGCGTTCAATCCCTTTTCGATAGGCGTGAAGAACATCCGGTACAATTTACCCTTCTCCGGTTGCTGGCGTAATAACTGTGAGCAAAGCATCGGGGTCAATGTCAAGGCACCTACCGTAGAAACGATCATGATGATACTAACGATCCATCCCAACTGCTTAAATAAGATACCCGCCATACCCGTAACCATCGTCAACGGCAAGAACACCGCCAACATCGTAAGGGTGGAGGCGATAACCGAGATAGCTACCTCGTTCGTGGCGTGTACGGCGGCCTGTTTCGGCTGGCTACCCCGCTCGATATGGGTCGTTACGTTCTCCAATACCACGATAGCGTCGTCCACCACCATGCCGATAGCGATAGAAAGTGAGCTCAACGAGATAATGTTTAACGTATTACCCGAGGCCAGCAAATAAGCGAAAGAAGCGATCAAGGAGATCGGGATGGTCAAGATAATGATAAACGTGGCCCTCCAACGTCCCAAAAACACGAATACCACCAACATAACGATGATAAAGGTAATCATGATCGTCTCTTTCAAGCTATCGATCGTATTCAAGATATTCGTGGAAGTATCCATGATTACGTCCAGCTTCACGTCTGAGGGTAAGCTAGCCTGTATCTCCGGAAGTTTCTGGTGTACCTTCTTGGCGATGTTCACCGAGTTCGCTCCGGACTGTTTCTGTATGACGATCATACCACCTTTCGTGCCGTTGTTGAACGTCTCTTGCGCACGTTCCTCGATACTGTCCTCTACACGGGCCACGTCACGCAGATATATGTTCTTTCCGTTCTGGCTACCGATCACTAGGTCCAGCATCTGCTTAGCGTCCGTGAATTCTCCTTGAACACGCAAGGAGTAGGTATTTGAGCCGATATCTACGCTACCCCCCGGTGTATTCCGGTTCTCTTGCGCGATGATGGTAGAGATACCTTCGATGGTCTGGCCGTAAGCCTCCAACTTGTACGGGTCGCAATACACTTGCAACTCACGGATCGGCGTACCGGAGATAGAAACGGCGCCCACGCCACTGATACGTGCCAATGGGTTGGATACCTTATCATCCAAGATCTTGTAAAGAGCGTTCGTGCTCTCCTCCGCGGTTACGGAGAGGATCAAGATGGGAATATCGTCCGTACCGAACTTGAAGATGATCGGATTCTCTACGTCATCGGGTAGGGAAGACTCTACCATGTCCAGTTTGTCGCGGACATCGTTCGTGGCGACATCGATATCGATGCCATAATTAAATTCCAACGTTACGATCGATATATTCTCACGGGATTGCGACGTGATATGCTTCAAGTCGCTTACGCTATTCAACACGTTTTCCAAGGGCTTCGAAACATTCATCTCGATATCCGAAGCGCTGGCGCCGGGATAGGCCGTCATCACCATGATGGTGTTCGTCTCTATCTCCGGAAGCAAGTCCACTGATAACCTGCTTAAGGAAAAAAGTCCGAAGATCACGATCGCCACAAATACAAGGGCGGTCGATACGGGCTTTCTTACCGCTGTTCCATATAAACTCATAGTCTGTTATTCGTTTTCGATTTCAACTTCCATACCGTTCGTCAGGCGGCTTTGCCCGGTGATAACCACTTGGTCGCCATCCTCCACTCCGGATATGATCTCATATTTATCACCCATACGGCGTCCTAGCTCCACCTTCTGGTAGGATACCTTGCCGTCTTTGCATACATAGATATACCGGTCGCCGGCGCCTGATTGTTTTACGATAGAGCGATCCGGAGCCACCACGTGATCCATATGGCCGAAACTCATTGTCACCCGGGCGAACATACCCGGTCGCACTCGCTCATCCGAGTTGGCGATCTTGATCTCCACGGGGAACGTGCGGGTAGCGGGATCGATCGTCGGGTAAACTAAGTTGACTTTACCCTTGAAAACCTCGTCTCCGTACACATCCAGCCGGATGTCTACCTCATGGCCTTTCTTCACTTTCGTAAAAAGACTCTCGGAGACATTCACCATTAATTTGACCGGACGGATTTCCTCTACCGTATAGATGGGGTTTCCGCCGCTGTACATATCGCCGCTATCGTAGTTGCGGGCGGTTACGACTCCGCTGATCGGGCTTAGCAATTGGGTGTTCTCCACCAAGTTTTTATACGTCTCGCGAGCCACTTCCAAGGAAGTCTTTTGGGCATCCCAAGCGGATTTGGAAGCACCGCCTACCTTATACAACTCGTCGATACGTTTGAACTCGATCTCTTGGTTATCCAATTGTATCTTCGCTTGCTTTAGGCTTGTAGCGTCCATCTTGGCCAATAACTGCCCGGCTTTTACATGGTCGCCTACCTCGGCGAAGATTTTCTCGATACGGAATGGGGTTTGGGGAGCGATATTATTTTTGATATTCGCTTCCACCGTAGCGGTAAATTCACTGAGTTGCTCCACGTCTTGAACAGAGACCGTCTCCACTTTCACCTTTACTTTCTCATTCTGTGTTTCCGTGGCTTCCTCACTCTTATTACCCGAGCAAGACATCAGCAGGGCCAACGTAGCTATCGGTATTACTTTCAGCATTTGACTTGTCTTCATATAATTGTTCCTAATTATTATCTATTAAACTTTCAATTTTTAATTTTCAATTCATCTGTCCGTTACCTAATACTTTCTCCAGATCCGCCTTCGCTACCATATAGTCGTAGATAGATTGGTTGAAGTTCAACCGGGCCTGCGTCAAGGCAAGTTCGGCATCGTTCATCTCCAGCCATGTACCGGCTCCGGTGTCGTACCGTTTTTGCGAGATCATATATCCCCGTTCCGCTTGCTCGACTCCCTTTTGGGCGGCGTCGAACTTCTTGATACAGGTATTCATATTATCTATGTACTGTTTAACGGCCAACTGCAAATTACGCTTGGTATCGTCCCGTTGCAGGTTTAATTGGTCGATGGAGACTTTCGTCTGCTTTACCTTATAAAATTTACTACCTCCGGAGAAGATAGGAACCGATAACGTGATACCGATCATCGAATAGGGGTTCCATCTGTAATTCTTGAACTTGAAGTCATTGTTCATGGCACTCCATTGATATAGACCGGTCAGCGACAAGGTCGGCAGATAATCGAATTTCTGCATGACCAGCGTCTTTTTTAGCTGTTCCGCCTGAAGGTCTAATTGTTTCAAGTCGGTATTCTCGGATAAGGTTGTATCCGTGGATAGATAGTCGGCGAAGAGGCTGGACTTGAAATCCGTCAGTTGCCCGTCGCAATCGATATTTAAATCCAGATCCATACCCAATAACGCTTTTAACTGCCATTTAGCCAAGGTAAGGGAGTTCTCTGCCTGCAACAGATTAGGCTCTGTATTCTTTACCGTCACATCGGCACGTATCAAGTCGTATTCAGCTACGGTTCCCTGTTCATACTTCCGTTTGATATCCAGATAATTCTCCATGGCATTGTCGTAACTTTGCTTGAATACCCGGTAAGAGTCGCTTGCCAGAAGGACGGCGTAAAAGCTCTTTTTCACTTGGTTCACCATCGCTATCTTAGAAGAGCGAGCTTGCTCCACCGCCAATTCCACGTCTAAGGCCGAGATACTCAAGCTTTTCCATAAGGAGGCGTTCACCAGTGGCATGGAAGCGTTGAAGCCCAAGCTCCAGTTGTTGCTACGTCCTACCTCGAAACCCTCGTCCATACTCGACATGTCCGTGCCTTCGGGCAAGCTGCCGCCTCCCATGTCACCCATGTCGAAATCCATATACATCACCTGTTTCTTCAAGGTACGGTTGTAGTCCCCCGCAAAACTGATCTGCGGAAATAGAGAAGCGTACGAGCCTTTACGTGCGTACTTTTTCTTCTGTATTTCTTTATCGGCAACTTTTACGGTCGGGTTCTCGCTAAGGGCGATCTCTAGCGCTTTCCCAATATCCAGTTTCAGGGTGTCTTGAGCCAGAACCGGTCTCGCCGCCAGAAAAGGCAATACCATAAATGTGACCAACATCATTTTTCTACTCATCAATAATCGTTTCATTTAGGATAGATTTTGTCTGTGATTAAACTCATTAAGTGTTCGCTATAAATCATAGGATTGTTTGAGATCGAATCGGTCTAGGATCGCTCTTCCCTTCTCGGTACTGATCCCTTTCAGGAATGTGAGGAGGATCGTGTTGTATACCTCGGTGATGGAATGCTTGCAGAAGACATTGGAAGGCCGCAACATCTTCGTCTGCTCTTTCACCAATAAGGCCATGATCTCGAAGTTGATCCCCTCTTGGAACACGCCCTCTTTAACGCCCCGTGTGAACAAGTCCATACACCTCTTACCCATTCTCGCTTTATTCATCTCTATTTTTTGTTGGGCTTTCGGATATTTCTTCAAGTCCTCGTAAAACTTCTCGTTGAACCATCTCGGGTTTTTCATCATCTCCTCATAGAAGAGCAGGATTACTTCCAAGGCATTGAAAGGTTCTTTTTCCAGTCCTGTCAGATATTGTCCGAGCGATTCGGTATTGTGATCGATCCCCTCGATCAGCAAGGTTTCCTTGTCCTCGAACGACTCGTAAAGTGTACGCTTGGAGATGCCAGCCGCTTTCGCTACATCATCCATACTCACACTCTTGATGCCATATTGAGAAAAAAGATCGAACGCCGTATTAATAATCTGTTCTTTTATCATATTCTTTTTTGTTACGTCAAAAGTAGCCGGGGCAATCTCCGTATACAAGTAAAAAGCGCTGACTCGTCCGTTGGAATCGACCAATGACCGGATATTCCCGTCGAATCTATTCGCAAAGGTCTGATATATTTAGAAAACCAGAAAGGTTTATACTGTTACGGTATTGGTATGGAATGAAACAGGATATTGTCAAAAATTCTTGTTATTCGTTCAATTTTGGATGAAAATTGGTTAAAAACGAAATAGTGGGTGGTCTTTGGCTTTTTATTTCTATCTTTGTCCGAGGTGATAATAAAAATCTACAGATAGATATGAAAAATTTACCTTTAATTGAAGTCACTGAGTTAATCAAGGGAATTGAGTCCAGCGACAACTTTCAAGATGATTTATCGATAGCGGATCTGAATGGAGATTTGATTAATTACGAGGAAAAAAGGCTGGAGCATTCCACCCCGATGCGTTTAAATGCTTTGTTGATGATCTTGGTACAGGAAGGTACTGCCGATATCTCGGTAGACTATATTCCATATAAGATAGAGAAGAATACGTTTATAACCTTGATGCCGACTCATATCATACAGGTATCGAAAGTGAGCAAAGATTTGAGAGGGCGTTTGTTGATCGTGTCCAGATCTTTTCTGGATGGATATACTACCCCGGCAGGGAAAAAGAACTCTATGGTGCATTATATGCAGATCCGTAAGAATCCATGTGCTGCGATGAGTGCCGAGGAGACTGAGCATATATCCGGCCAATTCTCAATCTTACGGGAAAAGATGAAGCTGCGTACTCATTTTTTCCAGAAGGAGGCTCTCCAAAACGCCTTAGTCGGTTTCTTTATCGAGTTGGCTAATATCTTTATGGGTAAGAAGGAGCTGATGACGGCACCTACACTCTCCCGGAAGGAGGAGCTTTTCGAGCAGTTCCTGCAATTGCTTTTCGAGCATTGCAAGGAGCAGCACGTCGTTACTTTCTATGCCGAGAAATTATTTATTACCCCACAGTATCTTTCGCTTATCTTGAAAGAGCTAACGGGTAAATCAGCGAATAAATGGATTGACGACGCCTTGATCGTCGAGGCCAAGATGCTGTTGAAGGCCCCGCAAGCCACGGTTCAGCAAGTAGCGGATATACTCCACTTCTCCGATCAATCCACTTTCGGTAAGTTTTTCAAGAAGCATATGGGTATATCACCCATGGAATACCGGAAATCATAATCCGGTATTTTCTATACGCTTGCGGAACTTATACCAGTTGATCAACTCACAAGCCCCGTAGAAAATGCTGGCTACACCGAAGATTACGAATGTATTTGCCGCCGCCCCGAACGGGTAGGCAAGAATCATTACTCCGGTTATCAAGATCAAAGCCGGCATCAGGTAGAACCCCAACGGTACATTGCTCCATTTCCTTGCGGATATCAATGAAACCAATTGCTGTACACCGGCAATTACCAATAAGGCTCCGAGTACGTACATTAATATATTCACGAAGAACTCGGGCATGATCACCAACCACGCTCCGAACAGTACGCTTCCCGCTGCCTCGATAGGAAACATCGGTTTCTCCCCGTTCTCGTTCTTCGGTCGGGTGAAATAGCTGAGGATAGCGAATAATCCCGGTAAAATGAATAGTATACCGATCGTGATAACCAGATAGGTTATGGCTGCTTCCGGCCATAATACCAAAACAAACCCTAATACCATCGCGAATGCGCTACGTAAAACCGCGCCATTAATAGATCTCATATGTTTTTATTTTAGATTTCACTTATAATATGACAAAGGTATATATTCTTTCCGACTTTTTTACCTTTGTGCGCCATAAAGCAGTATCAGGAAAAACATCGAAATATATCCCTCTTGAATGCATGCTTCGCGTAAAAAGACAAACTTGAAATCATCTAACGAATAATAATACTAAAACAAAAAATGAAGCGTATAGTTTTTTTGGATTACGTGCGTGTGTTTGCGTGCTTCCTTGTCATGGTTGTCCACGCCAGTGAAAACTTTTATGGAGCTGAGGGCTCCACGGATATGGTGGGACCGCAATCTTATCTGGCCAATGAGGCCGATCGGTTGTGGGTAGCCGTATACGATGGTTTCTCACGCATGGCGGTGCCATTGTTTATAATTGTCTCCGCCTTTCTTCTTGCGCCGATGAAGGCAGGGCTGACCTCTTGGCAATTCTACCGTCAGCGTTGTATCCGCATCTTACCGCCGTTTTTCATATTTATGATACTATACAGCACTTTACCCTTGCTGTGGGGGCAGATAGATGCCGAGACATCATTGAAAGATATATCGAGAATATTCTTGAACTTTCCTTCACAGGCTGGACATTTGTGGTTCATGTACCCTTTGATCAGCCTCTATTTATTTATACCCGTAATATCGCCATGGTTGAATAAAGCCACGGCGAAAGAAGAGCGTTTTTTCATCGGCTTGTTTCTGTTGTCGACCTGTATGCCCTATCTCAATCGTTGCTTCGGCGAGGTGTGGGGACAATGTTTTTGGAACGAATACCATATACTGTGGTACTTCTCCGGTTATTTAGGATACCTCGTACTGGCACATTATATACATGTCCATCTTACATGGAACCGTTCTAAACGTCTGGTTATCGGAATCGCCTCGATGGTCGTCGGTGCCTTGCTGACGATTTATTCCTTCTATGTCCAAGCGATACCCGGAGTAACTCTTGTCACACCTGAGATAGAGATCGGATGGGCTTTCTGTACGATCAACTGTGTGCTTCTTACGGCGGGTACGTTCCTCGCTTTTACTTGCATAGGCAATTCGAAATCTCCACGACTCATAACAGAGATGTCTAAACTCAGCTACGGTATGTACCTTATGCATATATTTTGGCTCGGATTGTGGGTAACGGTGTTTAAGCACGACTTAGCCTTGCCTACTGTCGCCGCCATACCATGTATTGCGGTAAGTACATTTATCTGCTGTTATGTGACGACAAAGATTATCTCATTAATACCGGGCAGTAAATGGATTATAGGATGAATATAGGATAGCTCTGTCATTTGGCGCGGTTACTTTGTAAACAAGATGATAAGATTACCTGTTATTTGGAAAAAATCGTATATTTACGATATTCAAATAAATCCCGGGTAATAATGATGACGAGAACAGTTTTTATACTTTTGATATCGAGCCTTTGTACGCTAAGTTATTGTACGCCGAGGACCGAGCCTGCTCAAACCGAGGTCTTAACTCCTGTGGATTCTATATCGAAGGATTCCGCTGTGATCATGGAGACTTTGCCTCCCCATATCGAAATAGAGAAAGAGCTGCTTTACGATAAGCATACTTTAGAAGATACTTACCCCTATAAAGATACGACACGGGAGTTCCAGTGGGAGAAAATGAAAGAAAGATTATCCTTATTGGAGTCGATCCAAAAGGAGCCGTCTCAATGGGCGATCTTGCAGAACTATAAAAACAGGAATGGAGAGGCTCCTCTTGTAAAAGTCTTCAAGAGAGATGCCTATAAGAGGGTTTCCGATACGCTTGGTGTAGAACGCTATCAATCCGTCCCGCTTTATTTGCTGACTGATACCGTGATTCCCGAGATCTATGGACGTGACGGTAGCTTGGTTCGTATCAAGGCGATGGATGAGGATTCTAAATTCGCTCGTATACAAACCGTGTATGATGGGGAGGAGGAGTGGTATGCTCCGAAGAAATATATCAAGCAAATAGGGGATACGGTAGTCTTCGATAAGGCGATCTTCGTGGATCGTCATAACCAGAATATCGCGACCTTGGAGCACGTCGGCTCAAAATGGTTGGTTCGTAGCATGAACCCTGCGACTACCGGACAGCATCGTCCTCCTTATGCGCAGGAAACCCCGTTGGGAATGTATGTTCTCCAAGAAAAAAAGTCTCGCATGATCTATTTGGTAGACGGTTCCAAGAAGACTGGCGGATTCGCTCCTTATGCCAACCGTTTTACGAATGGGGCGTATATCCATGGCGTACCGGTCAACGCTCCTCGTAAATCGTTGATCGAATATAGTCCTTCGTTGGGAACGACACCACGGTCTCATATGTGTGTGAGAAACGCGACTTCGCATGCGCAATTTGTTTACGATTGGGCGCCTGTTAATAAGACGATTGTTTTTGTATTAGAATAAAAATCATAACTTTGCGGCGTTATTGTTTTTTAGTATGCGAAGGATTTTCTTGTATTTGTTTTTTATTGTCTTGTCTGTAGGTTCAATTTCAACCGGTGGCGTTTTGCGTGCCCTATCTCCGGAAACGGGATCAACGTCTGTGGCGGTTATGGGGCGCCAATTATATGAGGAGATGCGATTGGATCAATGGGTTTGTTTCGATGCGTTTATGCAGGGGCTTAGAGGTTCCGAGAAGATTGATCGGAAAAATAAGGATATCCTTACATTGATCGATTTCTCTAAACCTTCTACGGCGGAGCGTATGGTTGTATTGGATATACGGCAAAAGAGAATACTTTACACCTCTTTGGTTTCTCACGGTAAGAATAGCGGAGGGAATTATGCGACCTCTTTCTCGAACGAGAACGGTTCCCATAAAAGCTCTTTAGGATTTTATCTGACGGAAAATACGTACCAAGGCCGGAATGGCTATTCGCTTATCCTAAATGGATTGGAAAAAGGAATAAATGATTTGGCTAAGCAAAGGGCGATTGTAATTCATGGCGCCTCTTATTCCGATCCTTCTGTGGCAGCTTCCTCGGGTCGGTTAGGACGTAGCTTTGGTTGCCCTGCGTTGCCTGTATCTGTCAGTAAGCCAATTATTAATACGATAAAGAATGGAACCCTTTTATTTATTTACGCCAACGATAAGAACTATCTGACGCAAAGTTCCATTCTATCCACTCAACAAGAAAATGATATTTTTCATGAAAAAAGTTACCAAAAAGTTTTGTAGTTTAAAATAAAGGCGTACCTTTGCACCGCAATCAGAGATAAACACTATGAATTGCAAAACGGGGTGTAGCGCAGTCCGGTTAGCGCACCTGCTTTGGGAGCAGGGGGTCCCAAGTTCGAATCTTGGTACCCCGACTTGGAAAAAGGGAAATGGTTGGTATTCAACTGTTTCCCTTTGACTGTTTTAATACCCCCGGGACAGGAATGGGACATAAGTTATCAAAGTGCCTCGTTTTAACATAACGGGACAATTTTGGGACAGGAAATGTCTGTAAGATTTTTAGTGTAAATGTCTTAGCGTTGATTTTAATTTAAAATTGACGTTAAAAAAAATGCCTAAAAGGAAACAAAGTTCGAGTGTTTTGAGCATTGTAGCTTATACTCCGCCTCAATTATATGTCGGTGTGGAATGGTATATCGGATTTATGGCCTTCGATCCAGCAAAGGGAAAGATGCGCCGAAAAAAAATCAAGCTTAATCATATTTCGAAAATAGGAGAGAGGAGGATCTATGCAAAAGATTTGATCAATCGTCTTTCGGAACAACTTCGAAGAGGTTGGAACCCATGGATTGAGCGGGAATCAGCATTATCTTATGTATTTATTGATGATGCCATAGAACATTTCTTTCGGATACAGAAAAAATATTTGGACGATGACATTATCCGAGAAGCTACTTATGTGGAATATCAATCAAAGATTAGGAATCTCAAGAAATACAATGAGTCGTTGAAACAGTCGGCTACGTATATTTACCAAATTGATCAGCGCTTTTTGCAAGAGTTTTTGGATCATATATACATTGATCGCGGCAATACGGCCAAAACTCATGATAACTACATAAGGGTTTTGAGTGTATTTTGTAAATTCCTAGTACGCTCTGGATATCACAAAACGAATATGGCCGAAGGTTTGCAAATTTTAGGAAAGCGGCATTATCAAAAAAACAGGACAGTCTTGTCTATAAAAGATCTTGAGCGCTTACGGAACTACTTGATGGGGAATAATAAACATTTCTTGCTAGCCTGTTACATTGAATATTATTGCCTTATTCGCCCTAAAGAGATGTCAATGCTGAAAATAAGGGATATATCGTTTAAGAATCAAACGATTTTAGTTAGTGGTGATATATCGAAGAACCGAAAAGATGCGGTGGTTACATTGAATAAAAAGGTTATTCAATTGATGATAGATTTGAAAATCTACCAATATCCGATGAATTATTATCTTTTCTCAGATTCTTTCAAACCAGGAGAGAGTGGAAGAACCGAGAAACAGTTTAGGGATTATTGGTTATCTCATGTTATGAGAGATTTAAAGTTCCCGAAGGATTATAAGTTCTATTCCCTAAAAGATTCTGGAGTTACAATGATGCTTCGCCAAAATGTGGATGCTCTGTCTGTACGTGATCAAGCTAGGCATTCCTCAATATCAATAACGGATATATATACGCCACATGATTTGAAGGAGGCGAATCCTTTGTTGACGGATTTTGATACGGGATTTTAATGAAAATATGATCTGGTCGTTGTTAATAGATTACATTTCTATAATTTCATCATCATCTCCACTTTCTTCTCTAAGGCTCGATAATCGGCCAGTGTCACCTTTTGGGGTTCCGGGGACGTGGGGAGTCCGGGGATATCGTCCGGGAGGTATGGTATTAACGTCTTGTCTAGGTGAATTTTCTGCCGGAGATACTTCCGGCAGTTTAATTACATTTTATTACTGTTTACCATAATCATGCTTGGTCAAGATATTTTCTCTATCTCAATGATGTTGACCGGATTCATCCGCTCGTTGGCGGCCGATACCGCCTTTATGGACATCGTCCCGTCAGTGACCCGTATATCCTCAAACACCATATACTCGGAAGCGTTGTTGAGAGGGTACTGGGCGTCTTTCTCGATCCTTGTATCATTAACCTCGTACGCTATGGTCCCGCTACCCAGTGATCCCGAGTGAATCATGCTCGAGAATATACGGACCCGGTAGGTACCGTTAGGCATGGACTTGAACGTCATCGTGATCGTCGGGTTTTCCCCGGACACGCTTGACGTATAAGCAGAGATAAGGTTCGCCATGTAGACATCGGGATAGATACCGGAGTCATCACCGGTTATGTACCCACGCTTGTCCGTGTTCGCCGTCATGCCTGCCTTGAACTGCTGACCGTTATGGGCGAACAGCATCTGGCCGCTCTTAGTACCGTCCGTCTTGTGCAGGTCCTTATAAACCATCGCCCCCATTTGCTTGTCTATACCTGTTTCCGGGTCGTACACGGCATCCGAGTATGACCAGCCTATGCTCAGTATCCACTTGTCACCTCCCGTGACCGGAGGGGTCGATCCCTCGCTCTTGAAGTTACAGGTCACCGTCTTGTCGGACTGGACGTCCGTCACTGTAGCCGTACCGGAACCGCTACCCACCCCGGTACTCGAGGAGGCCCCGGCCCAGCTCTCTATCACGTAACCGGACTTGGCCGTGGCCGTGAGGCTGGCCGTACCGCCTTGGGCCACCTCTTGGGTAGCTGGCGTGACCGCCCCGTAAGAGACGTTGTTGCTCTTGCCCGTGACGGTGAACGTGACGGCGGGCCTCTCCTGCAAGATGACGGATGACGACTTGACCCCAGACTCCCCGTATTGGTTCTTTACTTGGACGTACACCGTCTTGGTCCCCAATCCAGAGGAGAGATTGAGGCTGAATGTCTTGGACGTGTCCGCTATCCAGTCCACCCCCGAGAGATCCGGAGTCTCAGCCGCCTTATAATGCGTGATCCTCCCGGTGACCCCGAGCGTGACGCTGACAGCCCGCTCATACGTGGTCGACGAGCCGGAGTTGATAGACACCGATCTCAAGACGGGGGCGGTCTCCCCGGCGGTGATGCGGGACATGAACGGCTCACGAAGGTCCTCACGGAGCTGGGCCACGAAGTACAGGGCGTCGGCCTTGTCATCCTCCGAGGAGCTGGACTCGTATAACGCCGTGAACCTCTCCGAATTGGATAGTAAGTCCCCGTTAAGGCTAATGTTTACCAGCAACTTTCCGCCCTTGTCGCCGCAGGAGAGGCCCAGTATGTTGGACGAGGCCGAGGACACGCAGCCCGCCGTGAACGTGACGTTCGTTATCTGGACCGTGAAATCCACGTGCCGGCCATACTTGATCCGTGGTACCAATAGGGCGAACCTGACCCCGCCGTCCACGATCTCCTTGTGGACACGACCGAACCTGCGGATATACCAGTACTCGTATATCTCGTCGATTGTCGCGAACCACACCGAGTCATTACCATCCTTGCCGTACGTGTCGTTAAAGACCGTGAGACCGTCAAGCATCCCCTGCGAGGGGCCATGCGTGAAATCGCACATCCATTTATTGGCGACGGACGAGCTCTCGGTGATCTTGGACATGTAAGCCTCAGATGTCGTGTTATCGCAATTCCTCCTCCATATCATACCTTTTCTCAGGTCAACGTCCGTGCCCAGAGAGTCTACCGTATGGTTGTTACCCTCGGTCGTGATGAAAACGATATCCGGATACAGCTTGGCGGCCTCCACGTAGGTGTCGTTCCCGTTGGGCCGAACCATGACCTTCATCCCGGTCCCGATCTTCTCGAGCGTCACGCCTTGGGCCTCCCCTATACCCGCCAGCAACCCGTCCACGTCATTCTGGTCCGTGGACCTCACGTCATGGAAATATATCTCGTTGCCGAACGACATCACGTGCCGGACCTCCGGCCATGTGAGATAGGGATAGGTCTTACCGACCTTGGTCGCGGGAGGGTCCATATAGTTCGGGACATAGTCATTGCCCATCCCGGGCCAGCAGGCCACCCCGTACGTGAAGCGTCTCTCCACGCCAGTCCCATCCGTGTACCCTAACGTTTTCGAAGGCGTATGGCCCGTTGTCCTCTCCTGACCAATATGCTGGTATTTCTCAGAGTCGACCCATTTCCTGTTCACGAGGAAGAAGATCTTGTTCGAGTCCACGCGGTCATCGTCCACGATCAGGGAATAGGCGAATTTTTTATCATATTTCAACGGCGGGAACACGATATTGACGGTGCTCTTGTCCACGGAGGGCGGGACGGATACCGTGAATTCCACACGCTCAACATCGAACTTGATGTAATCGATTGTCAACGTGCCGGACAGACCCGTGGAGGTTACGGCCTTGTCACAAGACAGGATCATGATGGTCTCGAAAGCCGCCGACACGTAGATCCTCTTGATCGAGTACGCCGAGGGGTAATAAATGCCATCGTCATCCACCACCACGAGATTCCCGGCGTAAACGTACAGGTCGTTCCCAATGGGGTTCGAGTCGATCCTGTACTCTTTTTCCCCTCCTTGGGTCGTGGGGGGATCGAGGAAGCGAATCGCCCGCCTATACAATTTATACTCCTCACCGCCGATACGCAGCGTACCCGCCTCCATTTCGGACTCGCTGATCACCGAACCGGTGATGGCGGAGACCTTATCGGAGAGCTCCCTTATCTCGGACCGCAAGCCGCTATCGTCATACGATGGGATGGAGCCGACGCGGTTGACCTCGGAGACGACCTCATTGAATTCGCCTGCCGTTAGCTGATCTCCTGCCTGTTTTATTGGGATATTCAAAGCCATATCATATTTTTTAATGTAAAACAAAAGGGAACGTGTACGGGAAAGCTGAGTCCTCTGAACCTCCCCCTCCACTGAATGAGAAAGGATAAATGCCCACGAACGCTCGCGTTATCTCGCCTTTGTCCTTGTCGAGACAGGCATATAGCGTGTTGGGATTCTTGTCCTCAATAGCGAGGTATTCCTCGTAGCTGAGCGTTGCGATATTGGCTGTCCCCTTCTCCTTGTCCAGCCGGTCGATGCCCTCTTGCAAACGTTTCAGCTCTGCGGCGTAATCACCCTCAAGCTTGCCGATCAATAGTTTCAAGGGGGCTTTTACCACAGACGGGGGATTCATGCCGATCTCCTCCAAGGCGGGAAGCGAGTTCACGTGGTCGAGATTGTCCACCATGCGCAAATCCTCCACGCCCTGCGATCCCGTTTCTAGTTCCGCCTTGATCAAAGGGGTCAAAAGGGAGACCAGTGTCTTTATATCGTCTATAGTATAAGCCATCAAGCTAAATGCTATTCTGTTACGGGTTTGTTCAATATCTTATCGAAGGCGTTTTGCACCTTCGTATACGCGCTTATCCATTCCTCTCCGGTAAGGCTGTCCGGGGATTCTTGGAAGAAAGAGAGCCTTTTGTTACGATCAGCGGACGCATACCCGATACGGGTACCGGCATCGTATATGTAGGCATCTATATGTTGGAATGGCTCGCTTTCCTTACGGGATGCCTCTATCTTCACGAAACCCGTGGAAGAAAGGGCTTCCGTCAAGGACTTATTGATTGTCGTTGTTTCCATTTTTCTTTGTTTTAAGGGTTAGTAACTCGTTCATGGCATTTTTCAAGGGGGCGATAAAGGATGATCCCATGATAATCTCCTTGATGGACTCAGCCATAGGTCTCGGAACATCGATAGCTTCCTTGCTGTAGTATATCTTCTTTCCGAAATCAGAGACAGCGATATCCGCCGTACGTCCATAGACCAAGTTTCCTACCTCTTTTGTCAAGTCAATCACTACGGGATCGCCTTCTACCGTAGCGTTAATACTTACTTTACTGAAATCTACTTTCATAATTCTACTGTTTTAAAAAAAATCTATGATCCTAATAAAATATTTCCGTTGTCATCGGTCACTCCGACGATTATGCCGCCCATAACACGAAGACGGACATTGTCTAAGTCAAAATCTGCGGGGTTGAAAGAAACTCCGGGATAATGATAGCGGTACATGTCAGAACTCTTATAAATAGAAAATCCGGAACAACGCATTTGGCCCGTAGCAAATACCGACCCACTGAAAAAGCCTGCGTACTTAGATCCATCCGGAGGAAAATTCGATCCCCATCCGTCTGTTGATCCATATATGGCTACGCCAAAAGTGTTGCATATACCAGATATACATGCATGGGTATCAGCGGAATTGCTCCAAGCCCCTACCATGGTTTTACAACTTGTTCCGGTATTGTATGTATATCCTCCCCCTACAGTCAACCTAAAGGAGGTATTACCGAAATAGTCAGAGCCAGTCCAGTTAAGACCATTATAACTATTCAAGGAGAACGCACCGATACTCAAGGTACTGCCTACGACCAGATCTTTAACGTTTATCAAGTCCGCTTGAATATACCCTCCCGCTATAAGCGTCTGTCCGTTTATTATCACGCTCGCCAATTTGTTCGCTCCCACACTAGCGCTACCTGTAAGTTTCCCGGATAATTCCGTCTGAAGGGCTTTAGCCAAATCTTCTTTTGTGATAGCGCCTTTTTTGGTATAATTCGTAAGGCTATTGTTTAACGTATCCAGATTTATCTTACCAGCGATCTCTTGACTTAATGCCCAAGACAGATCATCGGATGAGACACCATCTTTCCACGCCATCGATCCTAGATCACCTGAGTTAACCTTGTTCTTGATCGTATTCTGGGTGCTTAGGTCAAACATGGCAAATGTCACGAAACCGTTCAAATTGAGTCGGCTAGCGTTTATCTTGATCGTCTCCGCCGTCTGGTTGATGCTCGATATAATACTATCCTTAGATACCTTCAGATTAATATTGTCAGCGTTCACCTTGATAGCCGCCTCCATCTCGGTTTTTAGCCCGGATACGTCGGTCTTCTTGGCGTACAGTGTCAAGCTCTCATCTACACCGTCCAGCTTTAAGCCTAGGCTTGTCACTGTCTGGTTTATGCTGTCAGTCTTGTCAACATACAAGGATAACGTGCTGGTCGTATTATCCAATTCTACCCCCATGTCCGTCACCGTCCCGCTCAACGTGTCGATCTTCAGGGCGTACATGCCTATCTTCTCGTCCGTCTGCAAGAACTTGGTGGACATTTCCAACCGCAAGTCCTCCACGGGATGCGTGGACATCTGGACGTTGTAGATATATATTTCCCCCGTATAATTCAAGATGAAATCACCTGTTCCGTTCCATTTGCCGGAAAATTCCTCTTGAACGAAGGTATCCGTAATCGCCAACGGTTTGCTTACGTAAAGCCCCTGTCCGGAGAATCCGGATGTTAACGTACCGGCGGTCTTTACCATGTACATGAACGATACGTAATAGCTAGGCCATACCTTCGTCCCGTCGGGCATCTCCAGTTGGCCGTCCGGTTTGTTCTTCAGGTAGGAGTTTAATTGCTTTACTCCCGAGTTCTTGATATAAAGGGCCTTGCGGCTGGATACCTCCACGATTCCTGTAACCTTATCCTTCTCAGCGTAGAAGGAATCGTTCACGGCCATGAAACGCTCCTTCACCGTGAATAGCGACACGTCGTTACCGAGTACCCATCCTACCGTATCAGCGGAGAAAGAGGCGTTCGTGAGGCAATTATCCTTCTCCGATAGCTCGTAGCGCACGGAAGACATCTCGCTGGATAGCCTTCCTTCCACGATTTCGAACTTGGTCTTCACGTTCTCCCCCGTATCGAGCATGAACTGCCCACGGGCGTAAAGATTCTCCACGTATATACCATCGCCCTCCAGCCTCCCGAAATAAGGCGTTACCAGACCGTTCATGTTTCCCACCCGTACCTTCACGCAGTTTTCCGGATCGGTCTTCATCCCACGGATCACGTCCATGTAGGGCGTGCCGAACTCATCCACCGTGGTGATCTTCATGATGCCGCTGCGGGTGGAGTTATCCGGATTGTCCACACGACAAAGGGTATCCCTCTTGGCTATGTCCGATAGATTTCCCACGAAATTCGTGAAACGGAGCCAGTCCAGACGGTTCTCGCCGTCGGAGAGGTCCCCTACGGCCACTTCCACCACCTTCAGCTCGTACGACTTGGTCATCTTGTAGTCGTTCTGCAAGGTAGGATCGCCTTGAAACTGCTGTACCATGAGGATATCGCCTTCCCGGAACGGGTTGTACAACCTGCCTCCGTCGGTATCCAAGTAGATCCGACCGGTCTCCGGATCATAATGATCCACCTCCATCATTCCGGCGAAGATGCGGTTGTCGTTCTCGCCAAGCAGTTGCGAGACCACGAACGTATATACTTTAAGCTCGTTACGTACCGAGATCGAATCGATCTCCAGCTTGTATTTAGTCTCCTCCACACCGGCGGCGTTCGTCACCTTGTAAGGCGCTATCATGAATCCCGTCCCGTTCGGGAAACCGGAGGCGAATGTAGGAGAGGAAAGGGAACCGGCGAACATGGAGTCATGCTTCACCTTCAAGTCCTTTACCCATGCCGTGCCGTCGGCGAAGATACGGAAACCGTTCTCGTGCTTGAAACTATCAGCGTCACGGTCTGAGTAGATGGAGGATTCCAGCCCGCTTAAGATTATGTCTTTTTCGAAAGAGATGTTACCATGCGCCGTATCATCTATATCTTTTCTTAAAAAGCGATCATCAAGTGCGGATATAGGCTTTAGTATCTCCTTCAAGACTCTAAGAGCCGTGAAAGCGTTCTCATCGGACGGCTCTGTCAGATCATCTAATTTTATATGATAGAAATCGTCTCCCGGTCCACCCGATCCTCCTGCTCCGTTGACGATAGCCCTCCATGTCTCTCCAAGTTCGCTTATGATGCCGTTCCTTATCGTGTCATGTATTACACCAAAAGACGTAACGGATGCTTTCGGGTTATGCGGATCAAAGGCCGGGAATAATACCCCCTCGCCAAGCTCTTGCCGTGGGAGCTCAGCTAAACGAGGGGGAAAAATAAAATCCGGCGATGAGAGGTTTGGAACCGTTAGATTATCCGGAAGCTCTTTCTCGTTACGGATAAGGTTCAGGTACCTCGAGATCTCCGAGAGTCGGTACGTGAACGTATAGGAGCTCGGGAGATCGTTGGAGGTGTAGGTGGCGTCGCTCTCGGTGACGATTATTCTCCGGATCATGGACGCCTCGTATATATACTTGGCCCGGCTGGGGAAAAAATCCAGCAACCAACGGCGGGAGTAATCATCGAGGAATCCCGTGTTCTTAACGAACTTACGATCGGTCTCCACGTCATACTCGGACAGGTTCTCGTCCAGTTCCGCTATCAGGTGGCCATGCTCCGCCTGCAGACGGTTCACCCCATGGGCACGGAAGGTGTCCATACCGCCCAGACTGTTCTCGAAAAGGAACCATTGCTCGTCCTCGGAATGGATATCCGTGAATTTATAGAATTGCGATACGCTCAGTCTCGCTCCGCCGGCCTCGGCGTAAACCTCGAGATAGCTGGGGTACTTGTTCCCGAATAGCTTGGCTACGATCGCGTATTGGAGATTGAGTGTCACGCACTCGCCGGCGGTCATTCCCTTCAAGGAGGTCGTGCTCGACGAGTTGTCCGGGAACGTGGCCTTGGCCTTTACCGTGCAGTCCGATATGGCGTAGTAGGTCAACCACTCCGGTGAGTAATAGGTCACCTCCTTGACCTTTGGCTGCCACGTGAGGAAGTGGGACTTCAGCCAGTTTCCCGGCGTGTCCGCCAGATCCGCTATCCCGCACCGGATCGCCCGGAACGAGTGGGAGGTCCCGTCTATCGTGGCCGTGAAATCGGCGAATATGGTATTTTGGGAATAGATCTCTTGGGCCGTGTCCAAAGTATAGCTCAATTGGCTTTCCACCACCTCTCTCACGTCGATCGTGACCATCTTGTCCGGGCCGGGCTCGTAGCTTTGCTCGAGCAAGGTGGCCGTTCCTTTCTTCAAGATGAAAGAGACGGCCTCTTTTGCCCCCAATACAAATCTCCTCATGTTCCCGGACAGGCTCAGAGCGTCTGGTTTATCTATGATCGTTGCCATTTGCGATTATTTTACCCCCAAAAGTATGGCTGTCGGATGGTCCGATAAAGGACAGTTACCGGGTCACGGGCTCGAGCCACACGGTCAGGGTACCGTCCTCCGGATCGGTCGGCCCGGACGCGGAGCCACGGCTATAGAATTGCACGGGATAAGTGGCTTGATGGTATTTCCCGCCCTGCACGTATTGGTATGCGCTGGGCGGGGCGTAGTATATGGTCACGGGTTCCTCCTTGAACACCCATCTCCTTTTCACGCTGTCGCTGGCGTTGGACCGGGAGTAGTTGACCTTCCATTTATACTTGGATACATGGGTGGCGAACCGCTCCGTCTCGGCCATGGCCGTGGATACCGGCTCGTAAAGCCTCGTGGTAAGGAACGTGGATTCCAAGGGTTCCCGGGAACCCGGGCTATATTGTATGGCGGAGGGAAGCAGCTCCTGTCCCTCGATCGTCACCTTCCTGTACTCGGAGAGCGATACCTTTTGGATGTCACTGAGAAGCATGCTCGCTTTTATCTCGAGCAGAGAGTTCCGGAGCAGGGAATCGTAATTTCGCCAGAACCGTTCGAAAAGCCCGTCCGGGCCGTGGTAGGCGAGCGTATAGTTCCAGAGCTTGTTTCCCTCGGCGTCATGATTGAGGATCGTCCCGTAGTCCAGTTTCCCGGCATGGAATACGAACGCCGGCATGGGTTTCAGCTCCTCGTTATCCTCCGCCTCGCCCGCCACCTCAGACGTGGAGTCATTCACGGAATCCATGATGATGGAGGAGTTCAACGATCTTCCGGTCCCTATATAAATCCCGAGATACGGGATGGCCCCGGCTCCTCCGCTGCCAAAAGCAGGTGTATAGACCATCGCCGGTAGCACGTCCGGGGATTCCTTGCTCTCCGTCTCCAGTGTCCCGCCGGCGTAATAATCCATCGTGACCAGACCGATCCGTTGCGTGACCGGCGTGATCCCCTTGTAACCTCTCCGGACAAACTCACCCGATATCTGGTTATACTCCACGTCCGGGTATTTCTTTAATAGGTCTACCAAGGTACTGAACTCCTCGTTCTCGTTCCCCGTGGCTCTTCCCGTCGTTGGCATCGGGCGCTCGCTCTCCTGTTTCTCTTCCGGCGGCGTGAGCCGGTCACAGGTAAGCTTTAACTGCTTGAAGCTCGAGGGATGGTTGACGGTATATTTACCGGCTACGCAATCCGTGAGGTCGCAGGAGGGTGTCTCGTTCAGGTTCTCATCGAATAGCACGATACGGATGGTCTTGCGGGTCTCGTCCGGGATGAACTCGCAGCAGAATTTATACCGGTATACGTCCAGTATCGTCTTGATCATGCAGTCCGGGACGATCTGGGAGTATCGGATCTCACCCTTTACGATCGTATCGATCGTGTTGTTCAGAAAGACCATGTCCTTGAATGGGGTGGTGCGGGAAAAGAAGGAGTCCTCCAAGGTGTAGCCGAGATAGGCGAATATCTCCTCCAATAGATGCAATCCACGGATGAAGGGGGATATGTAGAATCCCGGAGCTAACCGGATCGTTTTCTCATCGACTACCTCCGTCTGCTCCACGTCGTTGTAAAGACGAGGATATCCGTCCGGTCCCGGATCACCGGTGGCGTTTAAAGAACCGGACTCTAGGATGGCCGGGAACAAGGCGAATCGGTCGTCATGTGTAATGAACAGGTTCCGGCAGAAGGATATCGCCTCGCTGACAGACGCGAACTTGAGAACCTTGTCCTCAAAGACCGTGGATAACGGTACATCCTTGATCTTCTCGTAGAACGCTCCGGTATTCAAGTAAAAACTGGTCTCGATCCCGCTCTTCCGGTTCGCCGACAGGATGGCTTGACGGCAGGGAATGGAGAATACCCCGTGTTGGATCATGGCGTTGATCCGCTGCGAGGCCTTGCTGATCCCGGCCATGTTATCCGGATAGATGAGTAGTTCCCTATTCCTGTCCGTGGGAGGGAGTGTTACCGGTAAGCTCTGCTCTCCGTAATCGTTAAAGAACGGGTTCATCCGGGATAAGGTCAATTGGATGTCTCCTAGGTCGTAAGCCTTGCCGGATTCGTGAATGATGTCCATCTTATTTGCCTCCTATCTTTTTGGATTTGTCCAATGTCTTCTGGGCGGCCTCGATATCGCTATAAACGATATAGGCCCTCATGCCTTTTGCTCTTAGTTCGGAAAATAGCATAAGTAGCTGTGTGAGTACTTTGAGTAATTCCGGATTATTACTTGAAACCATTACATTTTCTTCATCCGAGCGTCCATTGTATCCACCGTTGGCGAATCCGTTGACGGGAAGAGGATTTGTGCTTGTTCTTTGTCTTCGGATGGCATCCAAGGCTAGGATATGGTTCATGGAAACCGGATCTTGTAATTGCCATGCCGGTGTAACGTATTCTTCTCGATGTACGGGGCCAGCCACTTCAAGTATACCACCGTTGCCGGTGAATCCTCCGTTGTACCAACCGGTGGAGTCTGATACAACTCGTTGTCCGGTTTGCGGCGTAGTGCTGTCATTAAGACCTGCATTTGCGGTAGATGTACTAGGTTTCTTGATAAGACCTTTCAAGGCACCGAAAGCGACGTTGATAAGTGCGATTTCGGCAGCGGCTTTTGCTAGTCCTAAGAATCCTAATTTAGACACATTGCGGATTGTGGTTTCTGCGATCGACATTGTTACAACTTGGCGAAGAGTATCTAATGTCAATAATAGAATGTTCCCCATAGCGTCAGCAAAACTTGTTTCAGAATCAACTAAAGATTCCCCAAGGATTTGGCCAGCTTGAGCGGAGAAGTCTAATAAGGTTTGTGCTCTTCGTTTGTCTGTTTCTTCTTGCTTTTTCGCTAATTCCTCTTGTTTCTCATTTTGTGTTTTAACGAAAGATTGCAAATCTTTATTTAGTCCGTTGTATAACTTCTCTTTTTGGACTTTACGGTCTTTATCGGCCTTGGCCTCTTTTTCCAAATTTTTGAGATATTCTTGATAGGATTTATCCATCAGTTTAATTCGGAAATCAAGGATCAGTTGTTCAATTTTCTTTCTTTCGTCACTGCCTATTTTATAGATAGCTAATTGTTTATTTAATTTTTCGAGTTCTAAAGCTTGAAGTTTTGTTTGATAATCATCATATAATCTTAGGCCCTCGGTATAATCTTGTGTCAATTTTAGTTTCTTGGTTGCGATATAACGATCAACCTCTTTCAGCTTTGCGTCTGTGATTTTTTTCTCTTGCTCCACTGACAGTCCCGGGGTTATATCCGGTTTTTTTATTTTAGGGGCAATAACTTCTACTTCTGGCAACTCGTTTGCAGGTTTTTTAGGCAGAAGAGGAGAGTATTTCTGAGATATCTTATCGAGGTTGGATGCTAATTGGTAAGTTTGTGTCATATAGCTCTGTAAACTTCCCCAGAAATCCTTATCGACCTTACCTCTGGCACCATAGTAGTAGTCAATGTAAGAGATGACATCATCATACGTTTTTGTCCATGAGCGTCCGTTCTTTATCCCTTCATCTGTTATACGTTTTACGTCTCGAAGCATAGCGTCGGTAACGAATTGCCCCAGATTTGATTTTTCCCTCATTTGATCCATCAAATCGATTTGTTTATTTAAGGCGGTGGTCGTTACATCCTCCTTCTCTTTCTGCATGGTTTTTAAAACTATGTTTTCATGCAACTTTTCATTAACTATTTCTAAAGCTTTTGCGATATCCTCGGTTGTAGTTTGTTCTGTTAGTTGGTTTTCAAGATATTTTCCATATCGAGAATTGATCTCTTCGATTAATTCTTTTCGTTGCTTTGTTCCGGCGTTGCTTCGTTGGAGAGCGTCAAATAGGGTATAAGCTTCTGCCCGTTCGTTGGCGATTTCCTTGTTCATCTCTTTTAAGGCCCGGGCACTTTTTGTTGAATTATCCCATATCTTGTAAATACCTACAGCTAAAGCCGTAATTGCCACACCTGCCGCAATAATGGGATTGAGACCCAGAGTCACTAAGAAACTGCGCATAGCCATAGTCGCAGCTTTGATATTTCTAGCCTTGAGAGCTGATGCTGCCGCTAATGCATATTCTGCGGCTATGGAAGAACGGGTCGCAACTAAATGAGCCTTTTCTATAATTGTAGCTTTTAGAGTAGCTCCATTTGACGCAATCTTCCAGTAAGTGTTTAGCTTGATAGCGGCTGTATACAAAGTTAATGTCGATATTAAGGTAATAACCAGCCCTGTATTTTTACTGATCCAATCGGCCATCAGAACTAGTTTTTTAGTCCAGTTCACGGTTTGATTCATTACGCTGATAATGGATGGATTGATCTTTTCCATTAACTCAATGCCAAGATCGTTAAGTTTGTTTTTTGCTTGTTGCATTTTAGCCGTGGCAGATTGGCTTTTTATCGTGGCCTGCTCTAAAGCGACGGATGTGCCAGTTACGGCTTTCGTATAATATTCTACCTTATCCGCTTCATTGATAAGGACAGAGGCAACATTGTAACCTTCTTCCCCGAACATCTTTTTGATAGCGGTAGCGTCCATTTGTTTTTTGCGGAGATTTTCCAGAGCCGTACTTAGCCCGACTATTTTGGGGTTAGTCTCGTCAGCTCCTGTTTGCAGGGTAAGGAAAAACTTTTTGAGTCCGGTACCGGCGATCTCATCCTTGATACCTTTCTCACCTAAAGTTTCAATGGTTCCAACCAGTTGTTCGATCGGAATCTTTGCAGAAGCGGCTGCGACACCACTTGTCTTTATAGCCTTGGTTTGGCTCTCTACGGCTGCCGCACCGAATTTACTTCCGGCGGCAAGTACATTTACATATCGAGCGGCTTGATCAGCTCCATCCCCATACTGGTTTAATGCCAAGGTGACGGCATCTACCGCATCCGTAAGTTTCATGCCACTGGCAGAGGCGAGGATAAGCGTTTGCTCTGTCACTTCTGCTAAAGCCTCTTTATTTGCTAGCAATTCGGGTTTAGCGGAACCTACTAATTTATAAGCTTCCAGTATCTCATCAGCGGATTGGCGTATGCGGATACCTTCTTCGGTAACTGTAGTGGAAAGACGTTTTGCTTGATCTGTAAGCCACTCTATGCTTTCATCATCTAGGCCTGTAAGAGCTTTTAAATCGGCCTTGCTTTCTTCCAGTTTATTGCGGGCTTCACGGAATTTATTGAAAGTAAGAGTAATACCCGTAATGGCTGCCACTGCGGTACCAATGATTCCCATATATTTATTTACGAAATCTGTGGCACGTCCCCAGACCGAGGCTTGGCAACCGATCTCTACACGCATCTCTTGTTGGGCTAGTGCGGTTTCTTTGGAGATGCGTTTCAACATTTCTAGCTTAGTGTTATATTCAGCGGTACCACGAGTTACTTTTTTCAGCTCCGTTGAAATTTTATTCTTTGTCTTTATTAAGTCATTATAAGTAGCTCCACTTAGGTTCTTCAATACTCTTTCCGTATCAGCGACCTCTTGCTTATACTTTTGCATCTTCTGGGTTTGGGCGGTCAACTCACGTTCTATTTTCTTTGCCGCCTTGCTGTTACCTTCTCCGGCCGTCCGGAGATCAAGTAGCTTTTTCTCCAGTTCCCCGATTTTCGTCTCTAACTCCGATGCGCTAGTCATTGCGTCGGAGTTATCCAAGTATATCTTGATGCTCCTGTTTAAATCTCCTGCCATATCCTAATCTTTATCTATGAAAATTCGTGATGCGTCGATTTGCATATCGGCAGCGTAGTCCGCTACGATGTCTGCCAGTTTGGGAAGATTCTTTTCGATGATGGGATCGAACCAACGGATCGGTTGGCGGTTGCCGGTTCCCATCAGGTAGAAAGAATCCGGGTTGGTCTTTTTCAGCTTCCCGTATTTGTCCGTCCATTTAGAGCCGCCCCGGAAACCACCTTGGCCCCGTCCGGCTCCCCTATGGATATAGATACCTTCACGGGCGAAACTGAATCCCACTCGTTCGGTCTCTCCTTTACTTTTGTAAATTCTGGGTTCTAGGGAGTCCGATAGGAACTCATCTTTCTGGACAAGCAAGGCGATATTCCCTTTTAAGTCTTGGATCACGTAACCCATCCATTCCTTTACCTCAGAATTGAATTGTCTCAATTTCTCCTTATCCTGCCTACGTTCATACCGGGCGATCCGGCTGGTTGACTCTAGCGAGATCTCGAAGGGTAATCCTTCCCTCGCTCCGATTAGGGAGTTCCTGCGTTTAGGCGTGCGCATCTGCTCGCTCAATCTTTTCATGACTCCCATATCATACCCACATTGATTTGTCGATAGAGAAGGGGATAGGCTTTCTTAGGTTGAAGCCTAACATCACCCCATAGAAATTATCTCCCATGGGACCTATGCCACGAAAGGTCATGCTGTTTAGCTCTAGGAACTGAAGCCCGTTACGTTCCTCGTTCCAGTCGAGCATCATCCGGCAGACGATCTGCATGAGAAGATCCTTGCATTCCGCTTTCGCAAAGTGAATCCCGTCGATATTCCCGGCCTCGCATTGCTTTAATAGGGCGATAAAATATTGTGGGATATTTACGAGGTTGTCATTGCTAAGCCAAGAAAAATCCGAGTTAAGCCCGTCAATGGCGACTAATACATGATCCCGGATAGAGGAGATACGTTCTTCCAGATCGGAGATTTCCTCTACCTCGTCACTACGGAGGAAATGACATTCCCCGTCCGTATGACCGATAGCGGCTAGATGCCTAGCGATCCATTCCGAATACTCAAAGTGATTGTATATGTCCATAACATCCAATTTATAGACACAAAAAAAGCCCCCCGGAGGGAGCTTTTAAAGGACATATCTTTAAACTAAGGATAGTAAAAAGAAAAGGAAAAAGAAGATCAGTACAGTAGCTATAACCTTTGCCGTTGTATTTCCACTGCGTTTAGCCTCATTTATCGAGGCCCCGATCAGCATGACAAAACCTAATATGATAACGAACGTCAACATATCGCAAATATAATCATTCCTCTGGGAGTAACAAGCGTAACAGCTCCTCCAATCTCATGGCGGCATGCATTCGTTCTTCTTTACTATATTGTCCGTTTACATCGGTAACGATGTCGAGTAGGCGCAGGGCTTCTTGGAGTTTCATTTCGGTTCCTCCTTTCCTTCAAACAAACATAATCTTTTTTTCAGAAAACTTAGAGCCGCAATAAGCGACAATGATTCTTTTTCAGAAAGTACACCCGGGGCATCATGCTCGCATGCAATGAAAGTGATAGCGCTGTCAATGGCCTTAACATCTTCTTCTAACCCACCTTTATCATTTTCCTGCCAATATCTGATCGCATCCAGCATTAGGTTTGATATACATATATCTTCCAGTCTAATCATTTGGGCCTCCTTTCTTCGCTGAGTTATAAACGAACCAAGCTACGATGACCAGTGGTAAGAACACTGGAGACAGCATAGCCAATAAAGCTACCGTGTACATTTTAGCCTCGTAAATGGATTTACAGGAGGCGATACCAAGAGGCAACAGGTTGTAGAACTTCTGGACGGTTGTCCAAGAAAAGAGATCATGTTCCCGGCTCCGGGAAGATGATACGGTTAATGAATTTGATTTCATATCACTGTACTGTTTAGCATTTAGGCAGAAAAAAGAACGGCTGCCATTTCCCGTGTCGCTAAACAGTACAGTGATCTTGCCGAGGCAATAACAATGTTTGGGAAAGGCAACCGCCTATATCATACAATTAGGGCATAAAAAAAGCCCTACCACAAAGTTGAGCATTATACGATGCACATCGACAAGATATCAGTCTTGTACTGTTTAGCACTGCAAATATGGTGAAAGTTTTTGGAATGGCAATGCAAACTATAATATTATTGACAATTTCTGATTAGCAAGTTCCTAAATGAGTTTGCATTTGTCATAGCATTCTGTCCTTCAAAACATATCAAAGTATTATGTTTAAATTTTCCTTCTTTCCATTGAATTCTTACAAATGCCAATTCATTTTTTTTCTTCTTTTTCCATGCGAAAGCAAATATTCCCACCAGTAAAACACGACCTAATGTAACTTTGCTTTCAAGCGTAGTAGCATCTTCAATAGCAATATCTTCAATAGATTCTTTTAGTATTGAAAATCTCCAAACAGGAACAGATGCATAATTTTCTCTTCGATAGAATAAGAACTCAGTATCAGTATTTCTAAAAGCTAAAGGTTCAACCTCTTTATCCTCTGATGGATGTCCACCTACATATTTTCCACAAGCATGGAAATCCTCTATTTTTAACCCTCTTTTTGCTAATTTGCCAACGGTTTCCTCTCTTTGACTTTCAGCGAGTTTTATCGAAATATAGAAAACAGGAATACCCACAATTACAGAAATAATCAGAGGTGTATAATCTGTATTCCCATATTCATCTGTTGTACAGGAATATAAAAAAAACAAAATTCCAAATAGTAGTATTTTCTTCATATCGTGTGAATTTAAATGTTAACAATGCTGCAAGTAAGTAAAGTTTATTTGAAATACAAAGGTTTTTCTTGATTATTTAAGTTGATAAGAGTATATATTTTAAAATGTTGTATTTGCCTTTCAAACTAAAGGCTAATACAACGCTAAACCCATTAAAAACAATATATGACAGGTTGTTTCTACCTTTCAAACTAAAGGCTAATACAACTCCAAGGTGAGACAAAATGAGGTCGCAAAGGTTGTTTCTACCTTTCAAACTAAAGGCTAATACAACATCTACATCAAAGACCCCGACGGCGAACCGGTTGTTTCTACCTTTCAAACTAAAGGCTAATACAACGCTCCGCATGGAGGCCAGGATATCACAGTCGTTGTTTCTACCTTTCAAACTAAAGGCTAATACAACACAAGAAGGATTGAAATCGATTGCAATATAGTTGTTTCTACCTTTCAACCAAAGAGCATAAAATGTTTTTATGCTGATGAGTCATTCGAAAAGTCTTCTAATTTTATATTTTCTATCTTCATTTTAAATTCTGCTATAATCTTTTTTGCATAGACGAAATCGTCAGAAATCTCTTTGATACATTCAGCTTCGTATTTATCATGTAAGAACATATTCCGAGTTTTAATGAGAAAAGAACTATCTATCTTTTGTTTAGTTCGTTTCTCATATTCTGTAATTAGCTCATTAAAATCATAATAATTTCCGGGAGTAGCCTTCTTTAAATCTGGGAACATCGATACCATAGCGATTTCGAAAGAATGAATGATAGGTATGATTTGTATCTGGACTTCTTCGAAATCTAGGCATTCTCTTTTATAATTTTCATAAGGTTGTATCTTTACGCTAGAAGATATACTATTGTTTCTTTTGACTTTACTTAATACTTTATTCAAAGAGTTGATTCTTGTATCATGATGTATATAAAATAACTTTCCGTAGTCTTTTATCTTGATATCTTCTCCTTGTATTTTTAAAGGGTTGAGATCGATCAAGTAAGAAACTCTCTCATTTAAAATACCTTTGACGTTTTCTAGTTTGTATTTGTTAATTCTGTTGTATAAATCAGAAGGAAGATATTCCTTGGTCATCATAAATAAAAGAATATCTTGTATTTGGTAGAGTCTGATTATAGACTCGTTATCGCATATTTCGTTATAATTCTTACGATAAAGTCTATCTTCTTTCTCTAATAGCTTATTAGCTTCTGCAACAGGAATCTTGGATGGCCTTAGTTCTTCCATTTTCTTGATCCTTTGCTCTAAGGATAAATAGCTTTTGGATTTACCCTTATTCGGTGATAACTTATCGAATAAACGATAATTACGGGGTTGTGCATAGAATTCTTGAGATTGATCTTCGAAATAAGTTCTAAAATAGTTCAGGATCAAGTATGAGACATTCAATGCCGGACTTTTTTCTCGGGTAGGAGATTCTATTAATTGCTTCAATTTGGATTTTTTCAAACAATTAATGATCGCTTCATTAAATAGACCACGAGGTAGGAATATGGCCTCTTCCTTCTCTTGAGGCTTATTAGGCTCACGTTGTAAGTCCCGAAGAGGGTGGCACTGGATATTTAGTTTCCCTTGGAGGATTTTCTTTTGTATTCGTGAAAAATATACTTTCCGCTCCTTAAGGTAAGCGATGTAAAACTCTATTAAAGAGGTATAGTTCGTACCTATTTGAGCTAAAAAAGGATGCGGATTTGAAGAATTGATCAATCCTGCTCGTGTGAAGATTTCCGTTAAGTCATTTCTTCTTATCCCGAAATATGCTAAAGAAACTTGTATGGCTTGGAAATTAGGCTCTGTGACTTTATCCCTTCCATTGTTTTTTGAAGGCTGTAGCCATAGCATGTCTCTAACCAACGTTTCCGCTATTCGGCCTGCTTTTAATATTTCATGTTGCCTTTTACCAAAAGCGGATTTCTGAGATTTAATACGTTCTACCTCATTGAGTTTACTATCTGTCCAAAAGATCGCTTTCATGACCCGGCGTAACATTAGCTCGGATCTCTCTTCCGGATGCTTTTGTTTGGTACTTTTATGGATAGATCGTTCAATAATATCTTTTACGGATAGGGGACAGTGTGATTTATGTATATTATTATTCCGTAAATAAGTATAGAATAACATGGCCGGCAATTCGTATTTACTTAACCAGAAATCAGCGATAGGCATTTTAGCACCCTTCTCATCGATGGTAGGGTAGGTATCTTTCCCTTCTGGTAATACCTTAATACCGATATTATTACCATTAACGATATAATGGGGCGTAGATTGAACCAGATAAGGCTCAAAAGAATTGATATCCGGTATACTATCCGTACTTATATCTATGGATTTTACGTTTAATGCCTCCGATAGTTTCTTTGCGGAGATATCTTGGATGTTTTTACAAAAGCCTGCGAGTTGGAAATTAATGTATCTATCCTTTGTCTCTCTATCGACTCTTGTTTTTTGATATCCATTGTGAAAGTAATTTCCGAGATATGTGTAGAAGCCAATTTCTTTAAAATCAGCTTGTTTGTCTAAAAAGTGCAGGGCAAAAGCCTCAAAGCGACTGCGGAACCGTATTCTGGATCTATCCGGAAGGCCGTAAGGATCTTCGGCATCCGTTGGTTGTAATGTCTCGTTATACATTTCCCGGTATTTAGGCTCAAGGGTTTGATACAGTTCTATTGGTATCCTAGATAGTTCATTCAGTATATCTAAAGCCCGGTCTTGTTTCGTGTCTTTCGTAGTGCGTAAACGTTCTACAGGAGGTTTGGTGGAAAGAGCCGTGAAAACCTCAAGGGTAAGCCTATATTGTAACGAGTCTCCCCGTTTGAATCCGGATAACTTTTTCAAGAATAGATAACTGTACTTCCTTTCAAGGAACATCGAGATGAAGAAAGCATACCCTTTTTCGCTCAGATCGTTATTGTTTGCTAATGTGTAATAGAAATGATCATCTTCTGTTTTTAGAACAACCCGCCCTTTTTTGCGAGTGTATCTACGAAGATGTTCCATCTCTTTCTCCTCGGCTTGGAAACGCTCCTTGATAATGTTTATGGCACTATCGTAGATGCAGTTCAGTGATGAAGGGATATCATACCCACCGGGATAAATACAGATGGGATCATGATAATAATGGGTGTAATAGTTCCTGACGTCATTAAGCAAAGAGGCAAAAGCTGTAATGATGGTTTTATATTCTATACAAAGTTTATCCGATTGCCTTTCACCTTTTTTAGGCGTCTTCATTTCAATGATCGGTTTTATCCATGGTAAATATCCTTCAACGACCTGTTCTAGGTTGTTTTGTGGATTTTGATCGAAGATTGAGTCGATGAGTGTTATTACATGCTTGATATCCCAACTGCTTAATTGCTTTTGGGTGTCCAACTTTTTAGCGATAAAATTAAGTGTTTTTATTAGTCCATCTATCGCTAGGTTTGCATATGCGGCAAAGATATGTTTGTTTTCTATGGCTCCCATAATAAAATGATCTATACCAAGTTCAATTTAGTAATCCGGCGGCTGATGTCTTTCAGCGCCATATCCAGAATAGCCAGTTCTTCCTGTGTGAATTTGCAAATTTTACCGTGTACGCTATTCCCGTTTAATCGTTGGTAGAACCAAGAGGATGATTTCCCGAAATAATCTTTGGCTAGATTAGAGACGGACAGGTATGGTAAAACGGGACTCAGTCGCTCACGAATAGTTAGCTGCTCCTTGATGTCCGTGATCTCTTTATGGATGTTTTCAAAGTCATTTTGCACACCTGCGGTAAGCAGTTCGGTTTCCTTTTCATCCATGCTATCCAACAGATCGGTAATTTGTCGGTCTATGGTAGGGCGGTCATTCTCCGGGGACTTTTTCCAAAGTTCCTTTAGTTCAAAAAAACGCTTTACTTTATCCATATTATTCTGTTTTTTGAGTTACACATGAAAGGGAAACTCCCCCTCTGGCCTGGAGGGGGAGAACCTTTCTGGTCAATAATACTTTCCAAGTTCCTTAAGTTCTTTCTCAAGTCTCTTGATCTCTTTATCAACCACCGCTTTCATGAATTTGCTTCTCGAAGTCAGTTCATGATACTTGCGGAGATAAAAAAGGAGATCTTTTTCTGCCTCTTCTATCCGGGCTTTTAGCCCATCGTCACTATGCATAGAGCTCTTGTCTTAATGACATCACAAAGATAATAAATATATTATCAATGGCAAACGTTTGGTAATATTTTTATTATCATAGTATCTGGATTGGAGATAATAACAAAACCGCTCCACCTTCACAGGCAAAGCGGCTGTCCATTACTAATCTAAAAATCTAATACCATGAAAAACACCTATTACTACATATCTTGTTTCTTTTTCTCCTCTTTTTCGATCGCTACTTCTAGGGTATAGAGAGCGTCGTATAAAAGGGATTGTTTTACCTGTTCTTTCTTGGTCACGTCTCCGCTGGCCATCTCATCCACGATGCGTTGTTGCGTGTCGAATATATCCAAAGGGGCTTCATTCCCTCCGGAGGAGAATACCCGGGAGAACTTTGCTTGTATGAAATTCATGCTACCTAGGTAGTACCAGAACATGACTGTCTTTACGATCGGCTCTACATTCCGGAACCAAGCCGGATCACCGTCCTCACGTATGGAGAATGAGCCGTCTTTCCAGATTATGGATAGGAAGTTATCCAATGCCTCGAAGAAATCCTGTCTCATCCGCTGTTGCCAAGTCTGTAGCATGATGAACTGTCCGTAGCTGATATTGGTCAGGCCGTCTTCCGGGCCGTATAACTCGATATCTTTGTCTTTGTAGACGGGGAATGGGTTACGGGTTAAGCGGATATCCAGCTCGATCCCTTTTTCTGTCTCTTGGAATAAGAAATCAAAGATGGTGCTCAACGCCGCCAGTTGCTCGGCCGTGATCCATATACGATTTTTGGGAAGGGAAACGGCGTAACCGGTTCCATTGGCTTTCTGGTATCGCCGGATTCTCGCGGACAGGCAAAACAATAGCATCTTGACCTTGGCTTCTTGGGCCGTACTTTTCGAGTTCAAAATATTGGCGAGAAAGCAAAGCTGTTCCGTTGTCATCTCATCCCATGTGCCGGGCACGAGGTAATCGATATCTTTGATCGTTATTTTTCTCATAATACGAAAATATGTTTGTTCTTGGAATTAAAGTCGTTCTTGATAGGAGCGGGGAGGCCTAGTTCCGGGGCGTAAACTTTCATGTAATCCTCGATTTCCGCTTCTAATGACGTTACCTGCTCGGCGTAGAAATTACCGTTGTCCGTGGGATCGGAATACAGCGGATAGATCGCGGGCTTAAACTCCAGCTGGCCGGCCGCCGTACGTTGTACCCGGGTGGTTTGGCTGGTATGGAGCTTGGCTACGTACATGGCGAGCCATACCCGGATATAATCAATCAGCTTGATCCGGAGCGGATCATCTACACCGGTTCTTAAGGTGTCTTTTAAGCTCTTGTCAAGAGTGGTCCCGATCCAGCGGCATAGCTTCATCTCCAGTGTATCGAGTAGGGGACGGAACTTTTCGAAGGTCAACCGGGAATAATCGATATTCACCTTACCGTAATCCTGAAACTCCCGGGCGGAATTAAGGTAGTGGCCGTTGGCTTGGTTCTTGTAATAGCGGCTTTCTTTCCATTCCGGATAGTCGTTCTCGTGGCTTCCGAGATGCTCCAGTAGCTTATCCAAGTTATTCCATCCCCGTTCCTGCATGCTCTCTTCCGATCGGGCGATCTTTTGATCGCTGGCTACGGTGAACTTATCGTTCCGGCTTACCGTATGCCCGCTGTCACCGATCAAGACCCCTAGCTCCGGACTGGCTAGCGCCACGGCCAATGGTCCCAGTGTCCGGCTGGCAAGTATCTTGATCGTAAGGATATCTTCCGTTAACGGCTCTCGATACAGCCGATCGACCAAGGCTTCCCCGAGGTAGGGGACGATATATCGATCGAAAGCGTCTTGAAGATAAGGCTCCAATAGCTCGAACTTAAATGAGGCGTTTACCTTGACGGTATGCCTCAAATCATCTATCGTTTGTAGGAATGGCTGTGTCATGATTATACTTTTTCGTTACCGATACTCTTTTCCGATCCCGTGTTCTTATCGAGTGTCGTTAGCATGATATTGGGTATCACGAACTCGATGTCTTTTCCCCATCCGTTGATCTCCCTGGCTAGGTATAGTGGGAGAACCATCATGTCCCGGAGCGGCTTGAACAGTACTTGGGCGATAATGAATAATTCCCGGGCCTCGGTACCGTTGATGTTCTTCGATTTCCCGGGCGACGCTCCTTTCAAGGATGGATGTACGCCCATCGTGTTACAGATCACGTTTGTCGCTTCCTCCGAGTCCTCGATATACTCACCGCCCTTGATAAATGATTCCAAGGGCTTGATGATGATATCGTTCTCCTCGTATTTATTGATCTGATCATACCGGAAATGGGATACGAAGCTCTTGCCGGCGTTCTCCTCTCCGGAAAGGAAGTCGTTCAGTTGTTGTAGGAAAGCGTTCTTGCGCTCGTTCCGTTTCTTCTTGTCATCCTTGGGGATACCTTCCGAGTCGTAAAGCTTGTCCCAAAATTTCATGTTGATGGAGACGTGATATTTCAAGACCATCTGGTTTTTCAGCAACGCCTTCTTGAATTTCGGGATGGCGCAACTGAACTCGTACCAATCGAGGAAGATGGACCACCAATAAGGGCGGTTGTAATAAAAACGCCCCGGTACCGGCATATTGAGGCTTAACGTATAGCCATTCTCTTCCTCGTCCTTTTTCTCTCCGGTCTCCGGATCGGGTACGAGCCCGGTACGGACCTTGAGATCGTAAAGCGGGCTTCGGCGGTCTAGCAATCTCGTTACGATCACGTCGTCCGGAAATGACTCCTCTCCCCATTGCGAGGAATAACCATGATACTCGATGCGTTTCGTCTTCTCGTCTTGCTCGCTGATCCGGGAAAAGCACATCTCCCGGTGCCAGATCTGGACTACCTTCGGTCTCTCTCCGGCCTTCCGTTTGCCAAAAGCCAGATAGACGAAAGAGTCGGAGAATACGACCAGATCGTTGGCCAGCTCGGACATTACCCGTAAGTAGTTGCTATCCGATATGAACTGGAATATCTCCGGAGCCTCTTCCGGGGTAAGTTCCTCCAGCTCGATCTTTTGGGTCTCCGGATTCTTCACCCTCCGGCAGACCATCAACCCATCGCCGTAGGCCATGTTCGCCTTGAACTCGATATTGCTGCCTACGATCGTGTTGTCGGCGATCTTTTTCATGATCCTTACGGGCAACTTGTCTTGGTGACCGAACGGGACAAACCGGACCTCTTTCTTGACGGAAGATCCTTTGGCCGGGGTAATGACCGTGGCCGTGAATTTTTTATCCTCCAGAAAACCTACGTCCTCGGTCATGACCACCGCCGCTTTCGCTCCGGGGAGGAAAGCGGTGTCACCCATTAGAAATACGTTCTTGCGTCCCATTATGCGTATATTTTTTTACCGTTAATCCGGATGATCATGCAGCGGATGAACTTCCGGGGGAACCGTTCGCCCCGAATCCGGATGTTTACCGTGCTTCCCTTGGCGTGGATCGAGCTGAAGTAGGCTACCTCATAATCCTCGATCGAGCCGGGAGAGCCATTTCCCTCCCGGCTTTCATTCAACCGCACGTACGAGAACGAGAACATCTTGTATCGTCCCCGGTCATCCTTTTGCTGCATGACAGCCCAGACATCACTTTGTTTTATCCTTTTTTCCATATCTCCATCTTAAAAAGATTACCAAGGCCAGAACCATCGTTACGCCGAGCGCCCACCACCCGAGGGCGTTCTTGCCGACATCGGAGTTGAGCTCGGTATCTCCGGACCGGTCTTCCTCATGGCTGGCTTCCGACCGGGCGAAAACGCTCTCGTTCTCCTCTTTCTTTTGGCTTTCCGCTTCTTCTTTTCGCTCGTTCTCATGTTCCTCGCCTTCGAGTGTCGTTTCCGCCTTGACCGGGTATCGACCGTTTTCGTCCGGCTGCCGCTCAAGGTCGAATTCCCTTCGTATGATCCGGATGTTTCTCCACCGATCTCGCGTGGTGTTGGAACTGGCAAGTCGTACATCCATAGAGGTATCCAAGCTCTCCAATACCTGTCGTTCTTGATCTCTGTAATGGCTATGATCAGAAGCGCTACGACGCACGGAGCAGCTAGCGCAAAGAGCCACCATTCCGGCCAAGACACACAATCTCTTATAAAGTCCATATTCCATGATTCGCTATCCAAAAGGGAGTTCGCATAAACAATACCACTCTCACATCAGTTCCCAGCCGGCCTCGATGTCTTCCATAGGGATACGCTCGCCGTTCTCCATGTAGCATATGGCATCCACTAGGGCGCACATCGTTCCCTTGTCCGACAGGTCTAGCTGGCAACAGTCCGGCATTTGCATCTCCCGGCATACCCATCGTACGTAAGCCGCCGTGTCATTCTCATCGCGGGGTGCCCATCGTTCTATCAGTTCCTTTATGGAACGTAGGTTATACGATCGCTGGTATTTTAGCAAGAGCTTCATCATGGCCCGTACCCCATGCGGTATATCCTCGAATTCCTCGAAAGCGTTGTCCTTTTTATCGGCTTTCGATACTTCTCCGGCCCAGTCGTTCCGCTCCGAGTTCCGGATATTACCGGGGTTGTTGTTTCGGATTCCCCTTGGTGTCGTTGTCATTTTTACAATCCTCCTTATCTAATTGGTTACTAATATTCTTTCCTAGCTTAGACTCGATCTCTCCTTTGAGTTGTAGTTTAAGCAGCTTTGGAAACATCATGTTCGGCCAGATAATCAATGCGCTACCCAGCATGCTCCACAGCTCGCACACACAGGCTAGGGTACATCCGGCCTTGGTGATTATGGCGTTATCTTGAGTGAATATCCGTTCCGTAACGAATACCACGAGCATGAAACCGAAATAGACGATCACCTTGGCGGGGGTATCTCTTCCGCTTTGTGATAGGAAGAATTTACCTTGCTTCTTTGCCGAGAACATCCCGAATAGCAAGTCGGCCGTAATAGCTACGCCCATAGCGGCGAAAGCGTATTTCACGGGCGAGATAAAATTCAATAAGAATAACATTCCGCTTATTATCCAGCCCCAAGAATGGTTCAATACCATCTGGAGCTTTATCAAGATCCTCTCCACGATCGGGCTAAATACCTGTGATATCATCTCCAAACATTTTTCACAAAGATGCTCGTAATCATACCTTCGGAAAAGGACATGAAAAAGCCCCGCCGGGGATTTCTCCGGGCGGGGCTTGATTGATGTGTTATTCTTCTGGCAATAGTAGCCGAAGTAGTTCTTCTAGCCGCATGGCGGCACGTATTTGTTCTTGCTTGCTGTATTGATTGTTTACGTCGATTACGATGTCGAGTAGGCGGAGGGCTTCTTGGAGTTTCATTTCGGTTCCTCCTTTCCTTCAAACAAACATAATCTTTTTTTCAGAAAACTTAGAGCCGCGATAAGCGACAGTGATTCTTTTTCAGTAAGTACACCCGGGGCATCATGCTCGCATGCGATGAAAGTGATAGCATCATCAATGGCCTTAACATCTTCTTCTAACCCACCTTTATCATTTTCCTGCCAATATCTGATCGCATCCAGCATCCGGTTTGATATACGTATATCTTCCAATCTCATCATTTTTGACCTCCTTTCCCAAGGAACTCCCCGATCAAGTTATATATATCCGTAAGTTGCTCTTCTGTAAGATCACTCATGCGGTACTCATTACAGTCAATACAATAAAGAACTTCTTCTTTCTTGCCGGGGGATTTTACCCTGATTTGTTCTATATAGGGACTTGCTTTCATAATCTGCCTCCTTTCGGCTCACCCGATAAATCAGGGGGAAAATTCTTTAATTCTATAGAAAATTTGCACCTTTGTACCATGAACAATCAAGGACTATTAGCATTGGCACAGTTGATTCTGCCATCAGAGATACTTTC
>NZ_JAMOKU010000029.1:0-72943 GCF_023656845.1 Parabacteroides sp. Y3-G-102
TTTGATCTTCATATTATTTTGTTATCGTTTTTATTTCTTTAAACACGGATGACACGGACTTAACGGAAAAGGCGGGACAGGAAACCTTTGGGTTTCTCCGGCTCGTATTCCGACTCGTATTTACGCGTCAAGTCCTCATAGCTCAGTCCCTTGGTCACCATCTCGTAGATCGTGCCCCAGTCCGGGAGGCCGCCGAGGTTGCGGTCGTCGATGAAAACGTCCGCCTTCAGCTTGCGGGAGAAGTGGTTGTTCCGGTCTCTCTCCTCCTCCGGGTAGTCACGGTTCACCGCGTAGAACTCCAAGCCACGCTCACGGCAGAAGGACAACGCCTCCTCCAAGAGCCCGCCCTCACGGACCGTCCAAAGGATCAGCTTATGCCGATCCGATTGCAATTTCCTCAACGTATCGATGGCGAAAGGAAGCTCACGCCCGATCGCCGGATACTTGTGCTCGACGATCGTACCGTCGAAATCTACCGCTATTATCATCTCTTTAATTCTCAATTTTCAATTCTCAATTATAAAAGGGCCGGACCACCGGACGGCCGGAGTGGTATATGTTAAAGCGGGGTCAGCCTATCGGCCAAAGCCAAGGGGTCTCCTAGCCGCTAGAGACGGCCATTGCCATCCGGGGGATCCGACCGTTTCTTTTCTGCCCTTATCTAATTCTCGCTTAACCGGGGCAATCCCTCCACCTCGCCGGCGTGCCATTCACGGTAATCCGCCAAGGGAAACCCGGGGACGGTCAATAGCTTGTAATCCGACCCGTCTCTTCTCAAGATATGCTTGCGAGTATATGAGCGGAGCGAGCGATCCGTAACAGACACCATCACGATCGGGAACGGGTAGGCGTACAGGCGCAACGGCGTGATCTCGCTATCCGGGAACGCACGATGCAGTTGGTAGGCCGAACGCTCGAACGCTACCCAGTAGGGACCCGTGCAGTACAGGTGTATTGAGTTTCGGTTCGCACGCTCACGATCCATGATCTCTGTCAAACGCTCACGCAACAGGCTCATCAGCCGGATGCCCGAAGGGACGCCGCATGTCTCTCTCTCTTCTCTCATATCTTTTATTTATCGCCGTTCCCGTGCCCGAACCAACGGTCGTAATCACGTAAACGACGTATCAACACGGACTTGCTCCTCTTGGGCGAGGCCTCCTCCATCCAAGGGTCAACCAGCTCGTGCGCCATGCGTTGGTAGAGGCTGCTGTCCGTACAGCCGTACAGCGTGACCAGCAGCAAGGCACGGGATTGCCCCGCTTTTATCACCGGGAGCATGCTGCGCATCGTGGAGCGCAAACGATCGAACTCATCCGACTCGCCCAAAAGCAGATAGGCAGGAAGGAGCAAAGAGTAAAGCTTGCAACGGATCACGTCGGTCTCACCACGGAGAGAGGCGTAGCCACGCAGGACCTCACGGGCCAGACGGGCATCCTCATCCACTACCACGCCGGAGGCGTGGTAACGGCCCAAGGCATCGTGCAAGCCCTCCGACAGACGGTCGTTGTCCAAATGGGTATAGACGTGCTTACCCTTGGTATTCAGCTCGATCAACTCGTACTCCCCAGCTCTCACCTCGAACAAGGGGACCCACAGACAGTCGAGGATACGCACCATCACGTCCTTATGCCCACCGCCCGGCTGCACCACCACCTCCGCCTCCATGTCGGTAAAAGGGCCGGAGGTGATACGCACACGGTCGCCTTTCAACAAGCGGCCGCTATCTGGCACGTATACGGGAAGCTCGTTGGAGTAAGAAGCTGCGACCCAACGCAAGGTATCCATCTCACGATCCGAGAGGTACGGGAAATAAGACCGCCCGCCGGAGGAAACCCGGGGGAGGAAATTATACAGGGGAAGCGTACGCTTCAGGCGGAAGATCTCGTCCTCCGAGGCGTGGACGAACACGTAGTTGTACAGCAGGGGCCGTTTCGTGTTGACCATCTTACCGCCCACCTTCCTCGCCTCGACATACGAGGGGGAGAAATACTCGAACAACGCCTCACCACGACGCTCACGGCGGGAAAGCTCAGCGTCCAGCCCCTTCGAGGGGCTGATCCTGTCACGCCCGCCACCGGCGGTAGGGAGCGTGAGCACGTACCAGCGGACGGCCTCCTGGTCACGTCGCTTCAGAACATGCGCCATGAACCTATCCGAGCACTTGCCTGTCAATATATCCATCTCTATGATTATCTTTTCTAGTGGTTATCCCGTGGCCCGAAAACAGACCCCACGGCAATTCAGAGCCCTACCAAGAATCTTTTATATCATCTTGATAAACAGCGTTTTATATTTTTAAATATGGCATTACTGAAAATTACCATCTCTTGAAATCTTAGGCTACTTGGGGAGTAGCCTAAAAGGTGCGAGAACGCTTATCACCCGGTTGTAGAGACGGGGCGTGCCCCGTCTCCCACCGGGTGATAGTATCTTTAAGTTACCATTTGGAGGGGATGAGACGGGGCACGCCCCGTCTCTACAAGAATGTATGTTCGATTTTTAGAAGGGACGTGATGATGTAGGAAATACGAGATCATTTCGTCTCTATTGCCATGTCTATACACTAGGAATAAGAACGAAGATTTAAGGAGAATCAAGGTCGGAGCACAAACTAAAACTAATGATTGCTTGTTATTTGCTATTTTTTGCTACATTTGCACCGTGAAATGAACGCTACTCCCCAAGTAGCCTCAACCCACCTCTGGCATATAATTATATACATTCTCAAAGCAAGACTTATTTACCACCGTCATCTTCTCCAACGAGAAACTTCTTAGATAAATCTGGGTTGTCTTGATGGACTTATGCCCCAATAACTCGCTGATCATCTCAATGGGGACATTTTGTTCCTTCAATGCCATGGCGAAGGAATGACGGATCGTGTAAGAAGTCACATCCGAGGCTATTCCCGCAACCTCCTTCAACGTCTTCAAGTTCCGGTTAAACCGGGACAAGGCCGCATTGTATTCGAGATATTCCTCATGGCCGTTCTTCGTCCCACTTAAAAAGGGAAATAAATAGCCGGAGCCTCCACCCCTCTCACCTGCCAGCTCCTTATACATAGCCTCCGCCGTATCCAAGACCTCCAACCGCATAGAGGTCCCGGTCTTCTGGCGATTGTAATCCAATATGCCGTTCTTGATATTACCCCTATTCAAATGGGCGAAATCAACGAACGACATCCCCCCATATTGAAACATCAAGCAAAGCGTCAGCTGTGTCTTCCTCAACTTCTCTCCTTTTACCGGGACAGTCATCAAGCGATTCAAATCTCCCAGAGGCAAGGATTTCTTGCGCTGGCTTTCCACACCCGTAAAAACCCCCTTGAATAAAGAGGGGATAAACGCCGCCTCGCCATTCTCCACCGCCTTGTTATAGATACAACGCAAACGGCGGATATACGTGGAGACCGTATTACGCATGCAGCCTTTCTCCAACAAATAAGCCTCGTACCGGCGAAGAGTATCCTTATTTATATATGTATATGGGATACGATCCGTCCCGCTATACCGTATAAAAGAGTTCATCGCATCCTGATAACTTTTCGCCGAGGAATACCGTCCTTCCTTTTGTAACAGACTTATATACTCTCGCATCCCTTCCACCAAATCTTTCTCATCCATATCTCTCTATTTTAAATTCCAACTGAAAACAAACACGCGAAATTAGACATCCTGACAAATTATATCTTTTGCGGCAAGTTGTTTTATTGACGAATAGCCACTATATTTGTACGTTGTTTTAAACAGAGTACAGACTAAATTAAAAAGTAAAGCATATGCACAATTGGTTTGAATGTAAGGTCTCTTACGAGAAAATGCTGGAAAATGGCATGCAGAAAAAAGTAACCGAGCCTTACTTGGTAGACGCCCTGTCTTTTACGGAAGCGGAAGCTCGCATCATCGAGGAGATCCGCCCCTTCATCACGGGTGAATTCACGGTAACAGACATCAAACGAGCTCGTTTATCCGAATTATTCTTCAACGAGAATGGTGATCGGTTCTATAAGATCAAGGTTTATTTTATCACGTTGGACGAGAAGAGCGGAGCGGAAAAGAAAACCGCCGCACAAATGCTTGCCCAAGCCACTACGCTGAAAGAGGCCATCGCCGTATTGGAAGATGGAATGAAGGGTACATTGGCGGATTATACCATCGCCTCGGTAACGGAAACCCAGTTGATGGATGTATTCCCATTCGATGCGAACAGTATTCCCGGCGAGAAGAAAAGTGGCGAGGAACTGATAGCGGAGCAAAAACAACAAGCTGAACAAAGAGGATAAAAACATGAGTATCGCTCAAAACATAGTACAACTGAAAACGTCGCTCCCGCAAGGGGTGACGTTGGTTGCCGTCTCTAAGTTTCACCCGGTGGAGGCTCTATGGGAGGCTTACAACGCCGGACAGCGGGTGTTTGGCGAAAGCAGGGCACAGGAACTGAGCGCCAAGCAAAAAGTACTACCTGAGGATATCGAATGGCATTTTATCGGCCCGTTACAAAGCAATAAGGTAAAAGATATCGCTCCTTTTATTCATTTGATCCATAGCATAGACTCCTTGAAGCTTTTGGCTGAGGTGAATAAACAAGCGAAAAAACACGACCGCACGATCCGGGTATTATTGGAGATCCATGTGGCGCAAGAGGAATCCAAGCACGGACTCAGTCCTGAGGAATGCAAGGAGTTGTTGCGTGACGAGTCCTTGGCCGAATTCCAGCATATTCGTATTTGCGGATTGATGGGCATGGCTACCAATACCGATGATACGGGGTTGATACGGGAAGAATTCCGCAAGATCCATGATTTATTTATCGAACTGAAAGAGACGCTCTGTAAAGATAATGTCGATTTCAAGGAGATATCCATGGGGATGAGCCACGATTACCCGATCGCTATCCAAGAAGGAAGCACCTTGATACGGGTGGGTACCAGTATCTTTGGCGAACGGGAATATTAAAGTAATTATTAAATCTAAATATAGGCAACATGATTGACATTAAAACCCAATACGCGGGGTTAACACTTCGCAATCCGATTATCGTCGGGAGCTCCGGACTCACCAATAAGGCGGAACGTAACAGGGATTTTGAGAAAGCAGGCGCTGGAGCTATCGTATTGAAATCTCTTTTCGAAGAGCAGATCGAGATGCAGAGCGAGGCTTTGATGCAAGACTCCGATTACCCCGAAGCGGCGGATTATATCCGTGGTTATGTAAAAGCGAATCAAGTAAATGATTATCTGGAACTGATCAAGAAGAGCAAGGAATTATGTACGATCCCCATTATCGCCAGCATCAATTGCTATAAGGCGGACGCTTGGATCGACTTTGCCCGCCAAATTGAGTTAGCGGGAGCGGACGCTTTGGAATTGAACGTGTTCTTCATGGAAACCGAGCTGACCGAAGATCTCGAGAGTATCCGGGATACGTATGTCAGTATCATCCGCAAGGTAAAAGAGACCGTATCGATTCCGGTTATCATGAAGATCGGAAAGAATTACAGCAATATTCCTTCGCTGGTTAATTTGTTGAAAGTAAACGGTGCTGATGGTGTCGTGCTATTCAACCGTTTCTACCAGCCGGATATCGACATTAATAATATGCAGATCGTTTCGGGTAATGTATTTAGCAATCATTCCGATTTGAGTGACACGATTCGCTGGACGGCTATCGTATCCGGAAAGATCCCGGGAATCAGTATCGCTTCCTCTACCGGTGTGCATGATTGGGAAGATGTCGTTAAATGTCTATTGGCCGGCGCTTCCGCCGTACAGATGTGTAGCGCAGTCTATACACATGGAGCGGAAATCATCTCCCAAGTATTGACTTGCGTGGAAGAGTGGATGCATCAGGCACATTACCAATCCCTTTCCCAATTCCAAGGCAAATTGAATTACGCCAATATCCCGAACCCGGCGATGTATGAGCGTTCACAATTCATGAAATATTTCTCCAACAGAGATTAAAAGAAATACCTAGTAGTAGAGACGGGGCGTGCCCCGTCTCATCCCAGCTAAATGGTAACTTAAAGATACTATTCAGACGGTGATGAGACGGGGCACGCCCCGTCTCTACTATAGGGTAATATACAATAGTCTTAATTATTTTCCGCTAGAAAGTATTTTTATTGAAAAATAGTTATATCTTTGCATCATCAAACAAGTTATAAAGAAATATGGAACCAATTTGCGCCATAAAGGATATCTATAAGATACTGTACCAGTTCGAGAAAAATTTCTCGGAAGTACATGCTATTACCATCAACGAGGCCATGTTGCTTTGTTGCTTAAAGGATAATGAGGCAAAGTCGGCGGGAATGATTTGCGATTATATCGGTCTTTCAAACTCCCGGGTCTCAAAGGTGATCACCTCTGTCGAGAACAAGGGGTTTATCCGCAGGAACATCAATAAAGAGGATAAGCGGCAAATGTTTTTCTCGCTCACCCCAAAAGGGAAAGAGAAAATACAACAGATGATGCAGGCCGAGCTAAACATGGACAGCCTGTTCAATCAACTCAAGGAATACATACAAAAGGGATGAATCCCTTTTTTTAACTAATTATTGTCTACTAACAAATATGTATAATATAAATTAAATATAAACGGATATGAAGTACTTGATTATTGGAGGTGTAGCCGGTGGAGCTACCGTAGCAGCCCGGCTGCGTAGAATGGACGAGAAAGCGGAAATCATCCTTTTCGAACGTGGAAAATATGTTTCTTACGCAAACTGTGGATTACCTTATTATATAGGAGACACGATCAACGACCGGAATAAATTATTCGTACAAACCGTGAAAGGCTTCACGGATCGATTCCGCATCGATATCCGTACGGAGCAGGAAGTGACCCGAATCCTTCCCGAATCCAAACAAGTGGAGGTAAAGAAACTCGGCACAGGAGAAACCTACACGGAGACTTACGATAAACTAGTGCTCTCTCCCGGTGCGGAGCCTTTGCGTCCACGCATCGAAGGAATCGAGAGTAAAAAGATATTCACGTTACGTAACGTGCCGGATACGGACACGATCAAGAATTACGTGAACACGGAAAAGCCCCGTACCGCCGTTGTTGTAGGGGGTGGTTTCATCGGCTTGGAGATGGCGGAGAATTTGCATGAGCTGGGTGTCCATGTCACCGTCGTGGAAATGGCTAACCAAGTGATGGCACCCCTCGACTATTCCATGGCCGCTATCGTACATCAGCAATTGATCGGCAAGCAGGTAGGCTTGATGCTGGAAGATGGCGTATCTCGTTTCGAGGAGACTTCCAGAGGCGTGACCGTTCATTTGAAAAGTGGGAAGCAGATCCCGGCGGATATGGTTTTATTGAGTATCGGTGTCCGTCCGGAAACCCGATTGGCCAAGGAAGCGGGACTTACGATCGGAGCACTCGGCGGTATCGCTGTCAATGAATATATGCAGACCTCGAACCCGGATATTTATGCGTTGGGAGATGCCGTGGAAGTACGCCACCTCGTGACAGGCAAACCAGCCTTGATCCCATTGGCGGGTCCAGCGAATAAGCAAGGACGTATCGTAGCCGATAATATCGTATCCGGCAATAAGGAAACTTATGACGGGACGATGGGAACCTCTATCGCCAAGGTATTCGACTTGACGGTCGCCACGGCGGGAGCTAACGCTAAGCTGTTGAAACGGGAAGGAATCGCTTATCAATCCTCCTATACGCATGGAGCCTCGCATGCGGGATATTACCCGGGAGCCGTGCCTTTATCGATCAAGATATTGTTTGCGCCGGAAGACGGACGACTGTTAGGGGCGCAAGTCGTAGGTTTCGGAGGCGTAGACAAACGGATCGAGATGTTAGCGCAAGTTATCCAGCGGAAAGGTACGGTCTATGACCTGACGGAGTTGGAACATGCGTATGCTCCTCCTTATTCAGCCGCTAAAGATCCCGTAAATATGGCCGGGTTCGTAGCGGAGAACCTACTTACGGGAAAAGCGAAAGCGATCCAGTGGAGAGAGATCCAGAACTTATCGCCAGATACCGTACGTATCGATGTCCGTACCCGTGACGAGTACAGCTTAGGGACAATCCCCGGCTTCATCAATATACCGGTTGATGAGTTAAGAGAACATTTGGCGGAACTGCCTAAGGATAAACTAATCGTAGTGACTTGCGCCGTTGGATTAAGGGGCTATTTGGCTTATCGCATCCTGACTCAAAATGGCTTCACGAATGTCCGAAACCTATCCGGTGGTTACAAGACTTGGAGTGTAGCGACAGCAAAGATCAAGAATGAGCCGGCCTGCGCACCTTGTTCGTCCGAAGCTGTTTCTGATAAGGCATCTGGTAAAAGTAGCTCTTGCAAATCGACTCCGGCAGCTACGGCGATTAAGGTAGACGCTTGCGGATTAATGTGTCCGGGACCGATCATGCAGTTGAAAAAGAACTATGAGAACTTGCGGGAAGATGAGTCATTGGAAATCACCGCAACAGATCAGGCTTTCGGAAAAGATGTCTCTTCATGGTGCAAGATAACCGGGGCAGAGTTAGTCTCTCTGGAAAATAAGGGAGGCACGATCGCCGCCACGGTACGAAAAAAAAAAGCTGAATGCAAAATAGCGACAGGTGGTAATAGTGCCGACAACAAGACATTGATCGTTTTCAGCGATGACCTCGATAAGGCGTTGGCCTCATTCGTCATAGCGAACGGGGCTGCCTCCACCGGAAAGAAGGTGACTATGTTCTTTACTTTCTGGGGACTTAACGTGATTAAGAAACGGGAAAAACCTGCCGTATCAAAAGATATCTTCGGCAAGATGTTTGGCTGGATGCTTCCGGCAAATAGCGAAAAGCTGAAACTATCTAAAATGAATATGGGTGGAGCCGGCAGTTGGATGATGCGCCTTATCATGAGGAAGAAACGGATCGACAGCTTGGAAAGCCTTATGGCACAAGCCGTAGAGAATGGTATCGAGATGATCGCCTGCACGATGAGCATGGACGTAATGGGCGTCAAAAAAGAAGAACTGATGGATAACGTTGTCCTAGGAGGCGTAGCCACCTATCTGGAACGTGCGGAAGACGCAAACGTAAACTTATTCATCTAATTCATTCAAAAAAAATATCCCAGCATATCCACAATAAGGACAATGCTGGGATATTTTATATAAATGATCTGATGCTTATTTAATCATATCAAACCCAGTGTAAGGGATCAACGCTTTCGGGATGCGGATACCTTCGGGGGTTTGGTTGTTTTCCAATAAGGCGGCTACGATGCGAGGCAAAGCTAAAGCACTACCATTCAAGGTATGGCAAAGTTGCGTTTTCTTATTCTCGTCACGATAGCGGCATTTCAAGCGGTTGGCTTGATACGTATCGAAGTTGGACACGGAGCTAACTTCCAACCAGCGTTGTTGTGCCTCGGAATACACCTCGAAGTCAAAGCAAAGGGCAGCCGTGAAACTCATATCACCCCCACAAAGACGAAGGATGCGATACGGCAACTCCAACTTCTGAAGTAATCCCTCCACATGATTCAACATCTCTTGGTGAGATTGCTTAGAGTGCTCCGGTTTATCGATCCGAACCAACTCCACCTTAGAAAATTCGTGCAAACGATTCAAACCGCGTACATCCTTGCCATAAGAACCTGCCTCACGACGGAAGCATTGTGTATAAGCGCAATTCTTGATCGGTAACTGCTTCTCATCCAGAATGACATCCCGGTAAATATTTGTCACGGGCACCTCCGCCGTCGGGATCAAATATAGGTCGTCTACCTCGCAATGATACATCTGTCCCTCCTTATCCGGAAGCTGCCCCGTACCATAACCGGAAGCCGAGTTCACCACCGTAGGCGGCATGATCTCCAAGTAACCGGCGTCACGGGCCTCATCCAAGAAGAAGTTGATCAACGCACGTTGCAAACGAGCGCCCTGTCCTTTATAGACCGGGAAACCTGCTCCCGTGATCTTAACACCCAGATCGAAATCAATCAAATCATATTTCTTCGCCAATTCCCAGTGCGGAAGAGCGTTCTTCGGAAGTTCCGTTTCCATACCTCCCATTTTCTCTACCACATTGTCCTCCGCGGAGATACCCTCGGGTACCTCATCGTAAGGTACGTTCGGGATCGTATAAAGTAAGTTCTGCAGCTCCTCGGCAGCCTGATCCATCTCAACCTGCAAAGCCTTGCTCACCTCCTTGATCTCGGAAACATGTTTCTTAGCGGCCTCCGCCTCTTCCTTCTTGCCCTCTTTCATTAATTGTCCGATCGACTTAGAGGTTGCGTTTACCTCCGCTAGGTTCTTATCTAATTGATTTTGTGCGATACGTCTTTTATCATTCAATTCCAACACTTTATCGATGCTTTCTTTCGCACCCTTAAAATGTTTCTTTTCCAGTCCACGGATTACGGCATCCGTGTTTTCAGTGATTAATTTGATTGTCAACATATTCTATTTATGTTTAATAGTTTTTCTAAGACGCGAATTTAGTAATTTTATTTTACCCGACCACCCGTTAACCAAGTTCTTGTATAATAAGGTTCGCTAAGGCTACTTACCATCACGCCGCTAGAAGTACTGGTATGGATGAAGCGCCCATTTTTCAAGTAAATCCCCACGTGATTCGGAACGCCACGCTTCCCGCCACGGCCCGTCTTGAAAAATACCAGATCTCCTTCCTGCAATTTGGCACGACTCACTTTCTTGCAATTATACTTCAGCATATCCGCCGAGGAACGAGCCAGCTGCTTTCCGTATACCTCCCGATAAACGATCGATACGAAACCGGAGCAATCCACGCCCCGTTTCGTGCTCCCTCCCAATTTATGACGTACACCCAACCAACGGGCCCCCTCGTTGTACAAGAATATATTATCTTCCGGTGTGATACGTACCCCATATAAGCGAGCCAACTCCTTCGGTCCCTTGAAATCGGCGGGCAAAGCTACTTTTTGTTGCTTTTTGCTACCGCACGAGGTCAGACATATAAGCAGGATAAAGATCCGGATAAACCCTAAAGGAATGCTATTCTTCATATCGTTTTCTCTTAATTAAGGCACGAATATACACATAAAGTTTAGAATGCCCATTATAAGGTTCCTACAATGGGCATTGTAAGGTCGTTAGAATGCCCATTGTAAGGAGCTTTGAATGGGCATCCAAGTTCAAGAAGGTTGAGCAGCTTTCAGATAAGCGTTGAACGCCTCTTTGTAGGCATCCGTCACGTGGATGATCTCCTTCCCGATATAAACGCAATTATTCCGGTCGACGGAGCGGATCTTATCCAACGCCACGATATAAGAACGATGGACCCGCATAAAGCGACCGGTAGACAGCATCTCTTCCATGGCCTTCATCGTCACGTGGGTGATAAGCGGACGGGCCTCCCCTTCCAGATAGATCATCACGTAATCCTTCAAACCCGTCACGTATAATATCCGGGAGATTTCCACCTGCCGCAACTGGCTATCCACCCGCACGAAAAGGCTGCCTCTCTCCTCCTTCACGCTACTCATCTCAAACCATTGGCGGGCCTTCTCCGCAGCTCCGAGAAACTTATGGTATCGGATGGGCTTCAGCAGGAAATCGAGGGCATTCACCTCATAGCTATCAAAGGCATACTCCTTAAAGGCGGTCGTGAAGATCACCCTCGTACCGGGGGGCACCATGCGGGAGAGGTTCAGCCCGTCCAGATCCGGCATCTGAATATCCAAGAAAAGCACGTCCACCGAAGACTCACGCAACGTGGAGAGTGCCAGTACCGGATCATTGAAGGAAGCCGCCAGCCTCAGATAAGGCGTACGGCTTACGAAGTCCTCCAGCATCTTCACCGCCAAGGGCTCATCGTCTACGATCATGCAAGTCAGTGTTTTCATAAGCAGTCTCGAAGTGTTATTTGAACAAAGTAACTATTTTCCCGGAGCGCTTGATCATATCGGTAACGACCGGGATAAGCCAGATCCAGCCTACGCCTCAGATTCTCCAGCCCGATCCCCGATCCGCTACGGTTCACGTCCGGTTTCGGATGGTCGCTATTCTCGCAGGTAAAAACAAGGTCATCTCCTTCCGCCTTGAAACGAATACGTACGAACGACGACTTACGGCTATTCACGCCATGCTTGAATGCGTTCTCTATTAAAGAGATGAACAAAAGCGGCACGATCCTCATCGGTTTAGGCGGAACTTGCAAATCCACTTCCACGGTAGCCAGTTCATTGCAGCGCAACCTCATCAGCTCGATGTAATTATTCATGAACTCGATCTCGCCTTCCACCGGTACCAGCTCATGGTTCGACTCATAGAGCGTATACCGCAGCAAATCGCTCAATTGCCCGATACTTTCTTGCGCCGTATCTTGGTCTATCTGGACCAAGCTGGAAATATTATTCAAGGTATTAAAGAGAAAATGCGGATTCAACTGGTTCTTCAGCCAAGCCAGTTCCGCCTCGGCGTTTTTCTGCCGTTCCTCTTTCAAACGCATCTGCATATCGCCCCAGCGTACGATATAACGGAACCCCACGGCACATCCAATCACTAGCAAATGTAAGAAGAACGCTCCGAAAGCGACCATATACATTCCCGAACGCCATTCGTCCGGGAAATCCGCCTTAGGAGAAAATATCCATAGGTTAGCCCCCGTGATCAATAGCAAATTCATCAAACCAAAGAGCATCTTCCGATCCCGATAAAGCAAATAGGGAACCAATACATAGAAATTAGCGGTGAAAACAATAGCCAACGGAGTAATGAACCCCGTATTAATCTTCCACACCTCGAAAGCCGAACTCGGATTAAAGCGTATGAAAAAATCGATCGCAGGAGGAATCAGCCATAAGGTGATCCACAATAAAGCCTGTCCTCCCGCCAATATATAATCTTGCCTCGTGAATTTCATAATACCGTTTTTTATAAAAGTAAGCGAATCTAACGCCTGCGCCTATGAACGCAAGCGTTTATTCGACGAGTGGCAGGGTCGCTTTAGACGAAAAAAGAATTATCGTTTCTGGATACGAGCCGCATAGCCTCCACCGGGAGCCATACGGATCTTTAATTTGCGATCTGTCGGGACTGGGATTACCTCTTTCTTATAATCACGGGCAGCACGATCGGCATTTATGCCATCCTTGAATAATTCCAAAGTATAATCACCTTCGCCCAAGAAAGACAGGTCTAAATCCAGCTCCCTCGGCGTCCAGTTGGTCAATGCCCCGATATACCAATCATTACCATGACGGCGGGCGATCGCTACATACTCGGAGACCTTTCCATCCAATGAGACCGTCTCATCCCAGATAGTGGGAATGTTAGAGATAAACTCCGTACATTCCTTTTCCCTCCTGTAATTAGACGGGGCATCGCACAACATATTGAAAGGAGACTCGAAGATCACGTAAGTAGCCAACTGGCGGCAACGGGTTCCTTGGCTCATCGGCTCCGAGTTTACCGGGCGATAATTACCTTTAACGGCGTTACGCATAGCGCCTTGCGTATAATCCATCGGGCCGGCGATCATACGGATGAATGGGATCGTGACATCGTACGTCACCATATCGTAAGACTCGGGAGACCATTTCAGTTGCTCCAAGCCATTCACACCCTCATAGTTCAATACGTTCGGATAGGTCCGTTGAAGACCTGTCGGCTTGAATACGCCATGGAAATCCACTAGCATCTTATATTTAGCGCATACCTCGGAGGCCTCATAAACAAAGTTCACCATTTCCTGATCGTCACGATCCAAGAAATCCACCTTGAAGCCTTTCACGCCCATATCCGAATAATGCTTCACGACATTCTCCATATCACGGGCGAAAGCCCAATAACCCGCCCAAAGGATAATTCCGACATTCTTGGACTTACCGTAATCCACCAATTCTTGAAGATCGATCTCCGGTATTACTTGCATCATGTCCGCTTGCAGGTTCACGGCCCAGCCCTCATCCAAGATTACGTACTCGATGCCATGCTCGGCGGCGAAGTCGATATAATATTTATAGGTGGGATTATTGATTCCGGCACGGAAATCCACACCGTATAGATTCCAGTCGTTCCACCAATCCCAAGCCACCTTACCCGGCTTGATCCAAGAGATATCGTTTACCCGGGAGGGAGAAGCCAGACGGTAGACCATATCGCAATCGGCCAACTCCTTATCATTCTGGGAGATTATAAACGCACGCCAAGGGAAAGAACGGGTTCCGGATGTTTTGGCGATATAGTTCTCACGCTCTTTCACCAACATCTGTAACTGATTATGGCCGCCTTGCTCCTTCACTTTCGGATAAGGCGCATGAACCGCTTTCAAGGAAGGTTTTCCTGTCTCGTTATTCAAGAACATCCCGGGGAAATCCTCCAGATCGGCTTCCGTGATACAGACCTTGCGACCGTCTCCCAGATCCACCAAAAGAGGCAGGATCTTCAGGCGTTTATCATTCAGGCTTGTGATCGTCTCGTTTACGTAGGGCTGCTCGAAGGAGTTGAAGAATTGCTCCTCGAACGTCGGCTTCGTACTATTCACGTAAGCGGTGAATGTTTTATAATCCGAGGGGAAGTTATAGACGGCCTCCTCGTCGGCGATAACGATCGGTTCCTTTCTTTTCGTCGTGAAACGGTAAGCGACTCCATCGTTATACACCCTAAAAACCAGCCCGTAGTTTCCCCGAAACGAGATTTGCATCTCATTATAGATATCCTTTACTACGTCCTTCTTATAGAACGGAGAGGGTATCTCCTTGTCTACCGAGGTCTTCGTCACTTTCAAGACTTTCGGGTTAGCGCCAAGTACCTCACCTCCTTGTAAAGTCATAGATACGGCAGAATTCATCACCTCCGAATGATCCTGTACGATAGCGAAAGTGACTTTATCGGCTACCGTAACCTCCACCTTTATATCCCGGTTCGGAGACTGGACTTGGTAATTCTTCTGGGCGATCGATGGGATAGCGCCCATTAAAAAGAGAAAAGCAAATAGAATGTTTTTACTCATGGTTTATTGATTTAAGTTTGTTTATGAATACAAATATATATTATCTTTGTCATATTCATAACAAAAAACAAATAATACCGAAATGATGAGACTTCACAAAATCCTCTTAACGCTCGTATGTTTCACGGTTCTCTCCGCCCACGCACAATGGAAATGGCTCAACCCGCTCGAATGTGGATTCCCTGTCATACAAAACCAAGGATGGACCGAAGAGATCGGAGACCGTTACGTTCGGCTTCCCCAAAGAGCCGAAGGCAAGGTACGTAAACCCGTCTGGGATTTATCCCGCAACTCCGCCGGTTTGGCAATTCATTTTTTCAGCAACGCCCCTGAACTAAAAGTACGCTATCAAGTAAGCGGACCGCTGAATATGCCACATATGCCCACGACAGGCGTATCCGGTGTAGATCTATATAGTATCGATAGCGATGGCCAATGGAGATTTTATTTCGGCGGTTATCCTTCCGGAGATACGCTTCAATATCATTATACGAACATAGGCAAAGATCTGTATCATGACAGGGGCTATGAGTTCCGCCTCTGCCTGCCTCCTTATAATACGATAAAGTGGTTGGAAATCGGCGTGCCCGAAAACGATGAGCTTACGTTTATCCCCGTATCGCCCGAGAAACCGATTCTTTTATACGGAACCTCGATCGCCCAAGGCGCATGCGCCTCTCGCCCGGGCATGACTTGGGGCACGATCTTGCAGCGTTCTCTGGGATATCCGCTTATCAACCTAGGCTTCTCCGGTAACGGACGTTTAGAGAAAGAGGTATTGGATTTTATTTGTGAGATAGACGCACGCCTTTATATCCTTGACTGCCTGCCCAACCTCACGCCAAAGAGCAAAGATGAGATCACGCAACTCGTATCGGACGCAGTCAAGCAAATACGTGCCACCCACTCCTCTCCGATCTTATTAGTGGAGCATGCCGGATATAGCAACGCACTCGCCAACGATACGAAGTTACAAGATTATACACGCATGAACGAAGGAGCTAAAAAAGCATTCGAGGAATTGCAGGCACAAGGGATAAAAGATATCTACTACCTTACACGAGAAGAGCTGGGACCGCACCCGGACGCTTGGGTAGATTACGTCCATCCTTCCGACTGGGGCATGGAAACACAGGCGAACGCCGTAGAGCGGAAAGTACGGGAAATATTACGCATCCCCGAAGGAGACCTCTCTACTACAAAGCCTGTCACCCAGCGCCGGGAACCCAATAATTACGAATGGCAAAAACGTCACCGGGATATTCTCTCGCTGAATCAAAGCAACCCGCCTCGACGGGTGATCCTAGGTAATTCCATCACACATTTCTGGGGAGGAGAGCCCAAAGGACCGTCCGTGCGAGGTATGGAAACATGGGAGAAAATCATGCGTCCGGCTGGATTCCACAATCTCGGATATGGTTTCGACCGTATCGAGAACGTACTTTGGAGAGTCTATCATGGTGAATTGGATGGATACAAGGCTGAGGAAGTAGTATTGATGATCGGCACGAATAACATCGGAATTAACAATGACAACGAGATCGTGGAAGGCATTCGTTTCTTGCTTTCCGCCATCAGGCAACGGCAACCGGAGGCCAAGATCAAGGTAATCGGCATCTTGCCCCGCCGCAACCAAGAAGAACGGGTAAGGAATCTCAATCTCCGCATCCGTCAAATGGCCGAGACCGGATGGTACACGTTCAAGAACCCGGGTACGAAGTTGCTTCAGGAAGACGGCAAGATAAACGAATCCTTATTCTCAGACGGATTACACCCGAACGAGGAAGGCTATAAACAAATCGTGGACGAGATCGCCCATTAAGCGATAGTCCCTTTACTCACGAATCAATCCCAGCAACATACGCAACGCCGCCTCTGCCGACAAGCGAATGTTCTCCATACGAGGATTCTCCCCGAAATGATAGCACTCGGAGAGAATCCTCTCCTTATAAGCGGCGGCAATCCATACCGTTCCCACCGGTTTCGAGGGAGTCCCGCCTCCCGGCCCGGCGATCCCGGAGGTAGCGACGGCACAATCACATCCCAATACCCGCATAGTTCCACGGGCCATCTGCTCCACGACCGGCTGGCTTACGGCCCCGAAAGTGTTCAAGTCCGCCTCGGAGACACCGAGCACATGATGCTTCACCTCGTTGCAATAGGCTACCACGCCCCCGGTGAAGTATTCCGAGCTGCCCGCCATGGAGGTTATCATGCTGGCAATCTTTCCGCCTGTACAACTCTCTGCCGTACCCATCATCAGGTGTCCTGATTTGAGTGCGTCCGCTACTTCTAACTCTATTGGTAAATCATCTACTTCCATTGTTATAATGATACTAGGAGTTTCATTATGGGAAAACAATAGTTTCATTAGGAAGAAACTTTTGTTTTCCCTAGAAGAAACTTTTGTTTCTCTATAGTAAAACTATTTTCCTATAAGACAACCCTAGAAAAAGGAGCGGCATCCATCGGACAGAACTCCTTATCCATATACTTATAATATCCCGTGATAGCTACCATAGCGGCGTTATCCGTGGTGAACGAGAACTTCGGGATATGCACTTTCCAGCCATAACGTTTGGCGTGATCCAAGAATGCCTCACGCAAACCGGAATTGGCCGATACACCTCCGGCGACGGCTACTTCCTTTATATGCAAATCCTTCGCCGCCTTACGCAATTTACCCATCAAGATATCGATTACCGTAGCTTGCAAGGAAGCGCATAGGTCTCGCTTGTTCTTCTCAATAAAATCCGGATCATCTTTCAAATGATCACGCAAGGTATATAAAAAGGAGGTCTTCAGGCCACTGAAGCTATAGTCATATCCGGGGATATGCGGCTTGCTGAACGTAAAGGCATTCGGATTGCCCTCGTTCGCCAAACGATTCACGACTGGGCCACCGGGATAACCCAGTCCCATCACCTTGGCGCATTTGTCGAAAGCCTCTCCCGCGGCGTCGTCGATCGTCTGGCCGATCACCTCCATATCATTATAAGCGTTCACCTTTATGATTTGCGAGTTACCGCCCGAAACCAACAAGCAAAGGAAAGGAAACGACGGAGCATGGTCGTCGTCCGGAGTCTCCTTGATAAAATGAGCCAACACGTGAGCCTGTAAATGATTGACCTCGATCATCGGGATATCCAAGGAAGCGGCTAACCCCTTGGCGAACGAGGTCCCGACCAATAAAGAACCCATCAAACCCGGCCCACGAGTAAACGCCACGGCACTCAACTCGGACTTATCGATGCCGGCACGCTTGATGGCCTCGGCTACTACCGGAATGATATTCTGCTGATGGGCACGGGAAGCCAACTCGGGGACAACCCCGCCATAGGCCTCATGAACGGCTTGACTGGCTATTACGTTGGACAGCATCACGCCGTCCCGAATCACGGAAGAGGAAGTGTCATCGCAAGAAGACTCGATTCCTAATATTGTTATACTCATATCTTCGTCTTTTTTTCCGCGAATTAACGAAATCTATCGCGATATTGTTGTAGATTTGCGCTAAATAAATAGAAAAGATATCAGAGGACTTAAATACATAATCATTACCCTACTTACGTTATTCTGGATATTCTATGCGCTGCCGGGCATCTTGCTGAGAATCCCTTACATTCAAACCCAAGTCTCGGAAGTAGCCACGACCCAGTTATCCAGCCATCTCGGTGTGCCCGTAAAGATAGGTAACGTGGATATCGAATGGTTCAATCGTCTGGTACTGGAAGGGCTTTATCTGGAAGACCAAGACGGGAAAGTCATGTTCGAGGCGAACCATGTGGCGGCGGGATTCGAGATCATGCCGTTACTGGAAGGGAAGTTTGTCTTCACGACGGTACGCTTGTTCGGTTTCTCCTTCAACCTACGAAAACATACGCCTGAAAGCCCCTTGAACCTGCAATTCGTCATCGACGCTTTCGCCAGCAAGGATTCGATAAAGAAAGAGAAGAATATCGATCTCCGTTTCAACTCCATCATGATCCGAAGAGGTAATTTCAGCTATAACGTGGATAGCGAGAAAGAGACCCCGGGAAAGTTCAACGCCAAGCATATCGATATCAAGAACCTGAGTGCCAAGATATCCCTCAAGGCTTTTAACAAGGACAGCGTGAACGCCCATATCAAGAAGATGAGTTTCGACGAGGCGTCCGGTTTCTCCTTGAATAAGTTATCGCTGAACGTGGTCGGGAACCGGGATAGCGCTTTCGTGCAGGACTTCGAGGTACGCTTGCCGCAGACAGACTTGAAGATCGGCCTTGCCCGGATCGATTTAAGTAAGATCGATAGCCTTCCCGCTCTCTTGAACAACGCTCCGATCGATTTGAATATAACGCCTTCGCAAATCTGCCTGAAGGACTTATCCCCTTTCGTCCCGGCGTTCAAGAACTTCGCCGACATGATCGAGTTATCGGCCGAGGCAAACGGCTACATCAATAATTTCAACTTGAAGCGCCTCACCTTGAAATATAGCGATAAGATGCTGTTTATCGGCCAGATGGAATTAAAGAACATCACCCATCCCGAGGAAACGTATCTTTTAGGGAAGGTGAATAAGATGTATATCACGACAGACGGCATCTCCAGTTTGGCCAATAACTTCAATGAGCGTCCGAAGAGTCTCCCGGCCCCGGTCGTCAAATTGGGGACGATCAATTTCACGGGCGAGATATCAGGCTTTTTTGATAACCTAGTCGCTTTCGGAAAATTATCGTCTTCCATCGGCTCCATACAGACAGACTTGATATTTGGTAGCAACAAGGATAAGAATATAGCCGCTTACCTACGGGGACGCATCGCCTCCAGCAACTTGCGGTTCCATGAGTTATTTGGCGAGAATAATCCTTTCGGGGAGGCTCGCTTCGACATCAATATCGATACCCGTAGACCTGTTGGCGGAAATTTCTCCGGAAATATCCAAGCACAAGTCAAGGAGTTCGATTATAAAGCTTATAAATACAAGGATATAAATCTTTCCGGTAATTTCAAGAAGAGTAGTTTCGATGGGACTATCCATGTAAACGATCCCAATGGCGAGTTATACGCCCAAGGTATCTTCCAGCACCAAGGGCAAAACTCCTTGTTTAATTTCACCGCCCGCCTCGATCATTTCCGGCCGGACCGATTGAACCTGACGGACAAATATGAGGCGCCGAATATCTCCTTGGCTTTAAACGCGGATTTCACCGGAGATAATATCGATAATCTGGAAGGTAGCATCACGTTGGACAGTCTTTCTTTCGAGACCACTCCCAGCAGCTTCTTCCTTAAGAAATTCGAAGTAGTTGCCTCGGGGCATAGTCTCGACCGGCAATTAACCATAACGTCCGATATCTTGAATGGAGAGGTCACCGGGTCTTACTCATTCAACACGCTAATCCCCAGCCTTATGAATACGTTCAAGGGATATGTGCCAGCCTTGATCAACACGACCCGGAAAAAACAAATCGTGAAGGAGAATAACTTCGCCCTCCTATTAACGATCGAGAATACGGAAGCGCTTTCTACGACATTGAAACTACCGTTCACGATGGTGCAACCCGGACGGATCACGGGACATTATAATAATATTTATAATAAGTTCCGTATCGAGGCGTGGCTTCCGAAGTTCAATCTCGGGAAATCCATGTTCGAATCCGGCTACTTGGTTTGCGACAATCCGAACGATAAGGTAAACCTCCAATTAAAAACGATTAATTACAACGACAAGGGACTGCGTAATTACCTTGATCTCAAGGCAGACGCTAAAGACAATCTGGTGAATACCATGATTGGGTGGGCGAATAATAAAGAGCGGTTATTTAAGGCCGACATCTCCGCCTCTACCCTTTTTGTCGAGGAGGAAAGCGAGAAAGGGCCGGCCAAGTTACGTACGGAAGTCACGTTGAATAAAAGCCCCCTCATTATTAAAGACACGCTCTGGACCATCAATCCGGCGAATATAACAATTCGTGAGGGCAAGATCGGTATCGAGCATTTCCGGGTAGATCATGAGACCCAGTATTTATCTATGGAAGGGACGATCTCGAAAGATCCGGCAGATACTTTATTGGTAGACTTGAAGCAAATAGAGCTGAGTTATGTCTTCGACGTATTGAATATCCCAGTCTTGCAATTCGGGGGTGAGGCGACCGGTAAGTTCTATGTGAACGACTTATTCAATAGCCGCATGCTAAATACGGATCTGGAAGTAAAGAATTTCTCATTCAACCAAACCCCCTTGGGTCGCCTCAATCTCTTCAGCGAATGGGACGACGCACAGAAAGGTATCCTTATGCTGGGAAGCATCTACAAGAACGACAGCACTTGGACGGATGTGAACGGTTATGTATTTCCAGTCGGGCCCAATGCGGGGCTATCCTTGTATTTCGATGCCAATGATATCAATCTGGCCTTCTTGCAACCCTTTGTCGATACGGTCATAAAGAACTTGCAAGGCCGGGGATTCGGAAGTATACATTTGCACGGCCCCTTTAAGGAGCTGAATGTCGAGGGAGATGCCTATGTCATGGATGGAGGGGTAGGCGTTGATTTCTTGGATACGTATTATACCTTCTCCGATTCCGTCCACCTTGACTCTACGTCCGTCAATTTACGGAATATCACGGTCAAGGATCAATTCGGCAACTCCGGAAAAGTCAGCCTTAAGTTCAATCATCTGCATTTCCGGGATTATAGCTTCCTCGTAAACGTGCAGGGTAATAAGATGTTGATGTATAACGCCAACCAGAAAAAGAATCCGCTGATCTATGGAACGGTATTCGCCAGCGGAACGGCGCAAATCAAGGGCAACGGTAAGTTGATAGACTTTGATATTAACATGAAAAGCGAACCTAAGACCGCTATTTATCTGGACTTCATGAATAATAACTCGGCTACGGACTATGATTTTATCACGTTCGTCGATAAAAGCAAGTTGGCCGCTAACGTAGATTCCACGTCCACACACCCATTGAATATCGTACACGAGACTGACGAGGGAGCCGAACTACGAATGAACTTCCTCCTTGATATCACACCCGATGCCGATATAGAGCTAATCATGGACCCGATAGCGGGAGACCGTATCAAAGGAAACGCCAGTGGAAGTTTACAAATACAATATGGAACAAGAAGTGATCTTCGTATGTATGGCGACGTGAATATCGTACAAGGAAACTATAATTTCAGCTTACAGCAAATCATCCATAAAGACTTTAAGATCAGAGACGGTAGCACGATCAATTTCCGTGGCGATCCCTTTAATGCCCATATGGATATCAATGCGATCTACAATCTGACCGCAAATATCGGAGACTTGGATCAGAGTCTCTTACAAGAAAGTTCTCGAACAAACATACCCGTCAATTGCGTCTTAAACCTTGAAGGCGCATTGCGCAGCCCGTCTATTTCCTTCGACTTAGAATTTCCGAACTCTAACGAGGAATTAGAGCGTCAAGTCAAAGCGTTTATAGACACAGAGGATATGATGACTCGGCAAATTGTTTATTTGCTGGTGTTAAATAAATTCTACACACCAGAATATGCCCAAACGAGTTATAAGTCTAGCGAGTTAAACGCCGTGGCTTCATCCGCTATCTCAGCGCAATTATCCAATCTGTTAGGTAGTTTCACGGATAAAGTGCAAATAGGGACAAACATACGAGCGGGACAAGACGGTTTCAAGGAAGACACGGAATACGAGATGATATTATCCAGCCAGTTGCTAAACAACCGCTTATTGATCAATGGTAATTTCGGTATGAGAAATACGGTCACTACAGGCAAAAATAACACCTTTATCGGGGAGTTCGACCTAGAATATAAGTTAACCCCCTCCGGTGAGATCCGGCTAAAGGCTTATAACCATGCCAGAGATATGTATTTCGGCCTGAAGCAAGCATTAACCATACAAGGTGTAGGAATCATGTACCGGAAAGACTTTACAAATTTCTCTGAGATTTTCAGAAGAAGAAAGAGACCTCTTTTACCCTTGATTCCCAAAGACTCTACGAATGTCCCTCCCGTAGTCAAAGACTCAACAAATCTTTCACTGCCGACTGATAAGAAGTAAGGGAAGTACTTTTCAATACTTTCTTGCGAAGCCTTTTATCGGCCTCAGGCAAAAGATAATCCCAGATTGTCTTCATTTTGGATAATACCTGATGCTCGCCACCTTCCAACCGGGCAGCATATTCATCCATCAACGACTCATGGAACATGACTAGTTTATCCCGCCTCTCATTCACGGTCAAGACTTGTCCGGACACAAACTCAGTGGCCAGCCAAGGAGAGGCCAATAACCCTCGTCCTAGCATAAGCCCGGCAAGCCCCGGAAAACGCTCCTTTATACCTCGGATATCTTCCAGCCCCACTAAATCTCCATTATAATATAAAGGAAGTTTACATTCCTCATAAAAACGGGAGAATCCATCCCAATCGATAGCTCCTTTATATTGCTGTATCCCTAACCGGGGATGCAAGGTTATATGCTTCAAAGGTAACTTATTTAATAAGGACAGAAGCACGAATGACTCGTCCGCACACTCCCACCCCAAACGCATTTTCACAGAAAAAGAAATATCCGGGAACTCCTCAATCGTACGTAATAAAGACTCGGCCTCTTCCTTGTACCGCAAAAGTCCCGAGCCTCTATGGGCACGGACCTGCATAGGGAAAGGGCATCCTAAATTAATATCCGCTTCCCGGTACCCATTCTCTTGGAATAAACGCACGATCGACCGAAACTGGTCTGGTGTGGAAGCGATCAATTGCGGTACGACATGTACCTGCCTATTTCTATCGCAAGCGATATCCTTCAAGTCCTTATTCCGGAAACCACCTTTCTCTATCCTTACAAAAGGAGTATAATAGGTATCTACGCCCCCGAATACTCGGGTATGCGCCTCTCTATAAACCGAATCCGTATATCCTTGCAAAGGAGCGAAATGAATGACTGCCATATCAAGCGAAGATTTCCATGAAAATCGATCTCAATTGACTTTTTGCCAACTCAAAGTCTTGGGGTGCCCCCAACTCCATAGCCAAGGAGGTAACGCCTTTATCCGTAAAGCCACAAGGGTTGATCAATGAAAAGTAACTCAGATCCGTATTTATATTCAAAGCAAAGCCATGCATCGTAACGAACCGGCTGCTTTTCACGCCAATCGCACAGATCTTACGGGCACGTCCCGGTACTTCAGGGTCTAGCCATACACCCGTCGCCCCTTCCAAACGTTCCCCTTTCAAGTCGTAAAGCGATAGGAAACGGATGATCGTCTCTTCCAACATATAGATGTATTGTTTCAATCCCAGATTCCAATATTCCAGATCAAATACCGGATAACCGGTAATCTGTCCCGGACCGTGATACGTTATATCCCCCCCTCTGTTTATATGGTAAAACGAGACCCCTCGTTCCCGTAAAGTTTCCTCGGGGATAAGCAAATTAGAGTCCTTGCCACTTTTACCGATCGTCAAGACCGGTAAATGCTCACAAAAGAATAATTGATTATCCTCTTTCTTTCCCGTTGCCTTCGCATCCAATAAGACCTCGAAAGCAGCTGTCTGATATTCTAACGCATCGGCATAAGCGATTCGTCCCAAGTCATGATAACGGAAGCTCTCCATTTCTTTCTTTTTTTAACCTTTCCGGTACCGGGATCAACTTGCCCGGCACCATATCCCATTTCTACTTTTATCAGTTTTCCCATTAAGGAAATTATTTTCGCTTGTCGTTTCAGCATATAAGGTGACGGTTTAGCAGAATTAAACTTCCGGGGATTTGGAAGTGTGGCCGCTATTAGGGCTGCCTCGCTTTTGGTCAATTGGTAGGCATGCTTACCGAAATGAGCCTCCGCTACCGCCTCCGCACCATAGATGCCCTCCCCCATCTCTATCGAGTTCAGATAGACTTCCATAATACGTTCCTTTCCCCATATCCATTCGATCAAGAAGGTAAAATAGACCTCGATACCTTTCCGTAAATAACTTTTCCCCGGCCAAAGAAATACATTCTTAGCGGTCTGCTGGGAAATCGTGCTGGCACCTCTTACCCTTTTACCTTTCTCGGCCTCGGCCCGTGCCTTCTGGATTTGTTCCACATCAAAGCCATTATGCTCCATGAACAGGTTATCCTCCGACGCTATGACCGCTTGAACCAAAGGCTGGGCGATCTTGGATATAGGAACCCACGTATGATCGAGTTTCATTTTCTTCCCATCCTGATGCTGCTCATACATACGAATAAACATCAATGGCGTATAATATACGGGTACAAATTTATATACCACTACCGCCAATATACTGGATACAAACAGGAAGATCAACAGATTCCTGCACCAGATCCATATCCGTTTTACCAGAGGTGCTACCATATTCTTCTATTTGGAGAGACAAAGGTAAAGAATATTTCAGTTTCCGGCAGACTGAAACTCATAATTTACAGAAAAGGCACTATCTTTGGCTTTTGACAACTTTCCACCCTGTCATATGGTTATTTGATAAATAAATTAGTATGGAGAATCGTTTTTTAGGACTCATAGAGAATAGCATCAAGGAGCATTGGGATCTCCCGGCGTTCTCCGATTATAATGGACATACCTTCCATTATAAAGATGTAGCTCGTCGAATCGAGAAATTTCATATTATCCTAGAGCATGCCGGCATTAAAAAGGGGGATAAGGTGGCTTTAGTTGGACGGAACTCCTCCAACTGGGCGATCTGTTTCTTCGGGATCTTGGCTTATGGAGCCGTAGCCGTGCCTATCCTACATGAATTCAAACCGGATAATATACATCATATCGTAAATCATTCCGAGGCAAAGGCAGTCCTTGCCGCTTCCAGCAACTGGGAGAATATGAATGAACGCATGATGCCCGACGTGAAACTGTTCATGATGCTGGATAACTTCTCGATCATTCACAGTAAAAGCAAAGAAGTCCGGGTAGTAAGAGACCGGATCAATGAATATTTCGGTAAAAAGTATCCTCGTTCATTCACGTCGAACGATGTTCGGTATCACGTGGAAAAGCCGGAAGAATTAGCGGTACTTAATTATACTTCCGGAACCACCAGTTTCTCGAAAGGGGTTATGATCCCCTATCGGAGCTTATGGAGTAATACGCAATTCGCTTACGACAATTTACCGTTCATCCATCCGGGAGATAATATCGTATGTATGCTTCCGATGGCCCATATGTACGGATTGGCATTCGAGGTATTGAATTCCGTGAATAAAGGCTGCCATGTACACTTCCTCACACGTACCCCCAGCCCGAAAATCATAGCGGAAGCTTTTACGACAATCAAGCCGGCGCTGATCCTAGCCGTACCTCTGATTATCGAGAAAATCATCAAAAACAAGGTATTCCCCGAACTGGAGAAGCCTTTGATTAAATTGCTCTTGAAAGTCCCCTATATAGACCAGAAAGTACTGGATACCATTTCCGCCAAGTTAACGGCGTCTTTCGGAGGGAACTTCGGGGAGATCGTTATCGGAGGAGCCGCTATCAATAAAGAAGTGGAGACGTTCCTTCATTCCATCCATTTCCGCTATACCGTAGGCTACGGGATGACCGAATGTGGCCCGCTAGTCTCCTATGCGCAATGGGATGAGTTTAAGCCCGGTTCCGTAGGACGTATCGTCGACCGTATGGAAGTCCGCATCGATTCAGAGGACCCGGAAAACAAGGTGGGAGAAATATTGGTGAAGGGTATGAACGTGATGCTCGGTTATTACAAGAATCCGGAGGCTACGAAAGCCGTTATGATGCCTGACGGATGGATGCGTACCGGCGATCTGGGAACCCTCGATAAAGATGGATTTTTATATATCCGCGGCCGTAGTAAAACCATGATTCTAGGCCCCAGCGGACAAAATATCTATCCGGAAGAGATCGAGGATCGCTTGAATAATATGCTATATGTAGCGGAATCGCTCATCATCTCCCAAGGAGGTAAACTAGTCGCCCTCATCTATCCCGATTGGGAGCAAGTAGATAAGGCAGGTATACAACATTCCGAAATCGAGAAGTTGATGCAGACCAACATTGACCAAGTAAACGAGGAGATGCCGAATTACAGTAAAATCACCTGTTTCAAGCTGTATCAAGAAGAATTCGAGAAAACACCCAAAAGAAGCATCAAGAGATATTTATACCAACCGGCCGAATAAAAAGAAAGCCGTCTTTTGTTAAAGACGGCTTCTTTTATATAAAGTAAATTTTATCCTTGACGAAAATCTTTTAAAACTTTTTGTAATTCTTGTCGAGCGAAAAATATACGGCTCTTAACCGTCCCCAGAGGAACATCCAGTTTATCAGCGATCTCATTGTATTTATAGCCACTCAAAAACATAGAGAATGGAACCTTCAACTCATTGTTCAAACCGTTGATCGCTTTCGTGATCTCTTGAATTTGATAAGCGCCATCCGGAGAGTCAAAACCTGAATCGTTCACGACATCCAAGTTATATAAGTCGACACCTTGATCTACGACAGTTTGCGTGCGAACGATCTTGTGATAATTGTTAATGAAAATGTTACGCATCACAGTCAAGACCCAGCCCTTAAAATTGATATTGTCTACAAATTTTTCTTGATTGTCTAAAACCTTCAGCGTTGTGTCCTGCATCAGATCTTGGGCATCATCCCTATTCGCTGTAAGCATAAGCGCAAAATTCATCATGTTTTCTTGCATGCTCAATAATTTTTTCTGAAATTGCAACGCATTCATATTGTTACTAGTTAAATAAAGTTTAATACTGTATAAGTATTATCCCTCAAACATTGAAGGATGCAACAAATATATAAATTAAAAATGGAGATATACAGTTCTTTGATAAATATTAATATTAAAAATCGTAACTTAATATTTTTGTTGTAAATCTTACCGAAAATGAGTATTATTTACAAGTTGCACAAGTTACAAAAATCAACATTTACAACAAGCCAGTTACAATTTTCAACCAAATATTAAAAACGAATATAATACAAACAAGATGAAACGTTTATTAACAATGTTAACAGCTATAGTATTAATACTTGCAATCTCTCTTCAATCGGAGGCTAAAGAGAAGTCCTTAATATATACAATTGATATAAAAAAAGAGATCGATAACACCACGTGGATTTATCTCCATAACGGATTATCAGAGGCCAAGCAATTGAACGCCGATGCCATCTTATTGCATATGAACACATACGGCGGATTACTGGAATCTGCAGATTCTATGCGAACGGCTATTTTATATAGTCCCATACCGGTATATGTATTTATCGATAATAACGCAGCTTCAGCAGGTGCTTTAATTTCCATAGCATGCAAGAAAATCTATATGCGGAAAGGGGCGAATATAGGAGCGGCAACGGTTGTCAATCAAACGGGTGCGGCTCTACCTGATAAATATCAATCTTATATGCGTTCCATGATCCGTTCGACGGCTGAGGCGCAAGGGAAAGATACGCTTATACAAAACGGCGACACGATCTATAAATGGAAAAGAGATCCTTTAATCGCCGAAGCGATGGTCGATGACAGAGTGATCGTCCCCAACCTCATCGATAGTGGTAAAGTATTGACACTTACCTCTCAAGAAGCACTCAAATGGGGTTATTGCGATGGCATCGCCGAGAGTCCGGGTCAAGTAATCACAGAATATATCGGATGTAAGGACTATGAGATTAAAAGTTATGAACCCTCATGGTTCGATAATGTAAAAGGTTTCTTTATGAGTCCGGTAATACAGGGCTTATTAATCATCATTATCATCGGTGGTATTTATTTCGAGATGCAAACCCCAGGGCTTGGTTTTCCATCCGCTGCCGCGATAATAGCGGCTATCCTTTACTTCGCTCCTCTCTATATGGACGGGTTGGCTGAAAACTGGGAAATCCTGTTATTCATTCTCGGCGTTATATTAATAATGCTGGAGATATTCGTGATCCCGGGCTTTGGCATAGCGGGGATAAGTGGAATTATTCTCGTGGTCGGCGGACTTACAATGAGCTTACTGAACAATACTGTTTTTGATTTTCAAAACGTATCTGGAATGGATACGGGCAGAGCCGCTTTAACGGTTCTATTAGGTCTGGGTATCGGATTCACGCTAGTGATATGGTTATCCAACAAAATAGGACATAAAGGACCGCTAAAGAAAATGGCATTAAACGCTGATTTGGAAAAAGCGGTATCCAGCCCCAATTTGACACAACTGATCGGAAAAGAGGGCACGGCCGCTACCGTTTTACGTCCTTCGGGTAAGGTATCTATCGAGGGAGAGTTGTATGACGGCGTATCGGAGTCTGGCTTCATCGAGAAAGGGACTCCTATCAAAGTCGTCAGATTCGAGAGCGCGCAAGTCTATGTAATCAACCTATAAACGAGTCTATGCGATCCGTTTATAGGCAATACATTTATCAATCACGACATATTCCATCGCTCCCATAGCCATCAAATCGCTTAGGATGTTACGGGCCGCATAATAATTGATATGGGCGATACGGCAAAACTGCTTTATGCTGATATACGGATGTTCGTCGAGCCAAGAAAACAGGATCTCGACGGGCTTACTTATTTTCAGCAATGTACCTTCTTTGGTTTTCTGCTTCTTCCATGCTTGCATGAGGACTTCGTTCGCTAATATATTCTCGTCCGCAACCCGGATATAGGCCTTGTATTTATCGTCTTTATCCGGTGCCGTATGCGGTTTCTCATCGCTTGGGGCGATATAGACCTCCAATACGGTCTTCCCGTTGACATCCCAGCGCTTAGCTGTAAACGGCACCTCGGGATGCGTATACATTTTAGAAGCAGCCTCGATCATATAATATTCCTCCTCACTTCTCACACCGGAAATAGCGCCGTTATCCTTCACTCCAATCAGCAGACGCCCGCCATCTGTATTCGCGAACGCACTCAACGTCCGGGCGATCTTCTTACTGTCGCTCACCTCAAACTTAAAATCAAGTTGTTGATGTTCCCCTTGCTCTATAAGCGCTTCAATCGGATGTTTCTTCTTCATTTTGGCTTCTGTTTTGAGACACAAAATTAAAATAAATACCTAACTTTGGCAATCGAAAAAACAATAAACGATGTCTCAGATACCTGCGCTAATATCAGATCTTGCGGTCATACTCATATCCGCCGGGTTGGTTACCCTGTTATTCAAAAAGTTAAAGCAACCGGTCGTATTGGGGTATATCGTAGCCGGAATACTCGCCGGGCCTTCCATCGAGCAAATACCGACAGTTACAGATGTGGAAAGTATCCGTATCTGGGCTGATATAGGCGTTATCTTCCTGTTATTCGCTTTGGGGCTCGATTTCAGTTTCAAGAAGTTGATGAAGGTGGGAGGAACCGCCGTCATTGGAGCCATAACCGTTGTTATAGGTATGATGACAGCGGGATATATCACGGGCTTATCACTGGGTTGGGGACATATGAACAGTCTTTTCCTCGGAGGTATGTTATCGATGTCTTCCACGACGATTATCTTCAAGGCATTCGACGACATGGGATTGCGTAACCAACGATTCGCCGGTGTCGTATTCGGTATCTTGGTGGTAGAGGATCTATTCGCCGTATTATTAATGGTATTACTTTCTACCGTAGCGGTAAGTAAACACGTGGAAGGCATGGAGATGCTGGATAGCGTAGTCAAATTAGGCATTTTCCTTTTATTCTGTTTCGTCGTCGGGATCTATTTGATCCCCTCTTTTCTGAAAAAGGCAAAAAGCTTCCTAAATGAGGAGACTCTGTTGATCGTGAGCATCGGGCTATGCCTTGGTATGGTTATGATCGCCACAAAAGCCGGATTCTCATCGGCTCTCGGAGCTTTTGTCATGGGTTCGATTTTGGCCGAGACCATTGACGCTGAACGGATCGAGCATTTGGTAAAACCCGTAAAAGACTTATTTGGAGCGATTTTCTTCGTGTCTGTAGGCATGTTAATCGATCCTCAGATGCTCTGGGAGTATAAAATCCCGATTTTCATTATCACGCTCGTAGTCATGGCCGGACAGATTTGTTTCGCCAGCTTCGGAGTATTACTGTCCGGACAACCGATAAAAATAGCCATCCAGTCTGGTTTCTCGTTAGCGCAGATCGGAGAATTCGCCTTCATCATCGCAGGTTTGGGACTATCATTAAACGTGACGGATCAATATCTGTATCCGATCGTTGTCGCCGTATCCGTGATCACGACATTCTTCACACCTTATATGATCCGGCTAGCGGAACCTGCCTACAAATGGGCGGAGCGGATCATACCGGAGAATTGGAAACAGTTCTTGGAGCGATATTCATCCGGTTCCAATACGATCCGTCAAAAAAGCGCATGGAATAAGTTACTAAAAGCCTTGGTCCGCATCGTCGGTACTTATACCGCCGTCTGCCTAGTACTTATCTTTTTATGGCTACAAATCGTGACACCGTTCATCTGCAAACATTTGCCCGGCATCCAAGGAAATCTAATCTCCTTGATCTTAATCCTAGCTCTGATCTCCCCGATGTTGCGGGCGATCATGATGAAAAAGAATCATTCCGTGGAGTTCCAGCAATTATGGAACGATAATAAATATAACCGGGGTCCCCTAGTCTCACTCGTGATCCTCAGAATCCTGCTCTGTATCGGTCTCGTCATGCTTCCTGTCGCACGGTTATTGAATGCTGCGCTAGGAATTATGCTAGCGGTCGCTTCCGCCGTTATCGTATTAATGATATTCTCCAAACGGCTAAAGAGGCAGTCGATCCTGATGGAACGGCATTTTTTCAGTAACCTTGTAGCGAGGGAAGTGGAACAAGAGCGAAAAGCCCCGATCAACCAGCGTTTCGCGAACCACTTATTAGAACGAGATCTCCATTTAGCGGATTTCGAGGTGAAGCAGAATTCCCCCAGTATGGGAAAAAGCCTGAAAGAATTAAACTTCAGGCAAAAGTGCAACGTAAATATCGTAACGATTATCCGGGGAGAGAAGCGAATCAATATACCGGGAGGAGACGAGCGGCTCTACCCGTTCGATAAACTGGTAGTAGTTGGCGCCGATGATGATCTGGAGCACTTTAGGAAATATCTGGAGGAACGCTACAAGAAATCATACGCCGAGCAATCGAACACAAGAAAGGAAGAGATGAACATGGAGCAAATCATTATCTCGGAAGGTTCCCGATTGATCGGCCGCTCCATCATAGAGTCCGGTATCCGTGATAAAGCCGCTTGTTTGGTAATCGGTATCGAACGTGGAAGTAGCTCGATCAAGAATCCGCCTCCCAGTACGGTTTTCGAGGAAGGAGATATCGTATGGATCGTAGGCGAACGGGATAAGTTGATCCAGTTAAGCGAAGGAAAAGTAGTAACCAGTTAACAAAACGATATAGAATGATGAAGTTTATAGGAATTATTCCGGCGAGATACGCCTCTACCCGTTTTCCGGGGAAGCCATTAGCGGATATGAACGGAAAGCCCATGATACAACGTGTATATGAGCAAGTAAAGGATGTCTTAGACTCCGTTTGCGTAGCTACCGACGATATCCGGATAGAGAATGCGGTTAAAACCTTCGGCGGCCAAGTCGTCATGACCTCCGATCAACATCGTAGCGGTACGGATCGTTGCTACGAGGCTTATCAGAAAATAGGCGAAGGGTATGATGTGATTGTCAATATCCAAGGTGACGAGCCTTTTATCCATCCCGAGCAAATCCAGACGATCAAAACCTGCTTCGCCGACGCAAACACGCAAATAGCGACATTGGTAAAGCCTTTCCGTTCGGACGATGATTTCGAGAGTACCCTATTCAATCCCAATTCCCCGAAAGTCGTACTCAACAAAAACAACGAGGCTATGTATTTCAGTCGATCTATTATTCCTTATATCCGGGGCAAGAAATATACGGAATGGTTGCCGAGTCATACCTTTTACAAACATATCGGGTTATATGCCTATCGTGCGCAAGTGCTGAAAGAAATCACCCAATTACCTCAATCCGCTTTAGAACTGGCGGAAAGCCTTGAGCAATTACGCTGGTTGGAAAACGGATATAAAATCAAGGTCGGCATCACAGAGCAAGAAACGATCGGTATAGATACACCGGAGGACATGGAGAAAGCCTTAGCCTTCCTCGCGAACCGCTGATCACTTACACTATTATTCAATGAATATAGTCAGAGTAGTACCAATAGGTGGAGGAATAACGTTCTCGTAATTCCTCCTTTGCTTTTCTACCCGATTTACAATGGATGTAATCTTGGTAATCCTCGATAACATCCTGAGGTGTCTGATAACCGGCTATCTCCTCGTCCGAGCTTTTAGATAAGACTTGTACCAAAGCCTCCTCATACAAACGGGGTACAACCTCAAATTTTCCTTTATAATAAGTATCGAACGTATTCTTAAAACTATTCAAATTCTCGTTCAGTAAATAATAGCACAACAAATAATCCAATGCCTGTTTATTTTCCGGATATTCCGCCACCAAACTTGACAGTACGCCCGGATAATCGGATATGGACATTAGTATGTCGTGCTCTCGCTCCCAATCACTTTTCCTCGGCAAACGTTTCTCCATCGACAAGGTCTCCTCACCCTTCAACTGTTCCTCCTTCGACCTTGCCCATGAGTGATAAAATAACGTCGCGTCCAATAGGTTCAGGTATTTTCTAGCCTCCTCAATATCCCCTCGCCGCATATCAATCTCCACCAGCCGCTTGATCTGCCGTACGCTTCTTTGTTTAGGGCTGAACAAGATTCCTTCGATCGCCCGGTGACGGGCCATATCCATATCTCCCAATTGATAATACACCTCATTACTGAAAAACACGGGAAGTATAGAAGACCTCAAATCGATCGGTAAGAACAAGGCGTCCGCCCCTCGTTGATAATGATCCATCAAATTCTGGGGCAACTCGTTCTTCTTGGAGAAAGCGATATTCCTATAATAACTTACCAAGATATCGGGAGAATCAAATCCGGCAGACAAATCCAAGACTCGCTCCCAATCACCCCTATAGATCGCTTGGTCTACTGCCAGAACCTTTTCCCGCTTCCGGTTCGTACCCGCTATAACAAATGAAAAGAATCCAAATACGACTAAAAAGGTTATAAGCAAGCTATGCCGATTCAGACGTATCCTACGTATACTTTTAATCTCCAAAGCGAATATCTCTAGAATCAACGCTAAAGCGGGGAAATATACGCTCAAGCCATCCACATGGGAATATTTATAGGCCTCCTCAATGCTCAATCCATAAAAATGACGCATGAACAACGGATATAAATAACTCGATAACAAAAGAGAAAGCCAGAACCACCACCGTTTCCTATTCTTGGCTCCCTCATAGAATATCACCATCAAGGAGAAGACAAACAGCCGGCTACCGACCATGCTATAAATTATGGGAAGAAGTATAAAAGCCACCCAAACGGACGTTCTCTTATTCTTAATCCGGATGTATCCCAAGAAGAGCCATAGCACGAAAATCAACGTAAGCGTAGACGCTATACTATACGACAACCGACAAATCAATCCCCACTCTAACGCTACCGGAAACAACGCATATATGGAGACCATATTACCATTCCCGAACTTGCGTAAAACCCGCATAGAGTAATACCATAAGAGCAACAACACGCACGTCACGATTAACGGAGCTATCACAGTCAAATGGAAGAACTGTATCAAGAAATTCCCCACATAACAGCTCAACCAGGCCGGCTCATCCCAGAACGAGATAAAATAATCGGTGGTATACAAAAAAATCCTCATCTGCTCTTTGAAGAACAAATGGTTTGGGTAAATCCATTGAAAGAAAGCAAAGCATACTACGAAGAATATTCCCGCTATTACCCATTGAAGCGATCGTTCATTTTTTGTCATTGACAAAATCTCTTATTTATAACCTCCCTATTTCCTCAATATAGAAAAAATCAATTTCCTCATCAATCTTTTGAATACAAAACAATGCAAACAAACAAAAAGTTTTGAATAAATACAAATAAACAAATAGAATCATGATCAAGACGTCTTGTTTTTCAAGTAGAGGAGCCAAGATATACAAAAAAAATCCCTTTATCTACCAATAAGCAAATAAAGGGACCTTTTTCAAGGACAACAATTACTATTATCCTATCGTTTTTTCTTAGCCTCTTGTTGTTTACGCAACGTCTCCTGCTGTGCTCGTTGAGCCTCTTCCAGACGTTTCATGAAACCGGATTTCTTCATCGGTTTCCGTTTGTTTGCCTCCAACTTAGCTAACAATTTATCCTCATTGATCGTATAGCGGAAGATCAATGTCTGCACGATTGTGATCAACGTAGAGATGAAATAGTAATACGTCAAACCGGAAGCATACTGGTTGAAGAACACCAAGAACATCAACGGCATCATGTACATCATGGCCTTCATGCCCGGCATCTGTTGCTGCCCGGTATTCGTCATCTCCATATTATACTTGGTATAAAAAATATTCGTGATCGTCATCAACAAACAGAACAAACTGATGTGATTTCCGAAATACGGAGTGATGATCGGAATATATTTATTCCAACTAAAGATAGCGTCGTAAGTAGACAAGTCGTGCGCCCAAAGGAAACTCTGGTGACGTAACTCGATCGCCGACGGGAAGAACATGAATAAAGCGATCAAGATCGGCATCTGCAACAACATCGGCAAGCAACCGCTCATCGGGCTCGCCCCCGCACGGCTATATAGCTCCATCGTCGCTTTCTGCCGTTCCATAGCCTTATCCTGTCCGGGATACTTAGCGTTGATCTCCTCCACTTGCGGACGCAATACACGCATCTTGGCGGACGACATATAAGACTTATACGTCAACGGGAAAAGGATGGTTTTCACGATGATCGTCATCAAAAGGATCAAGATACCATAATTATGGATAAACTTACCCAAGAAGTCGAACAAAGGGATCACGAAATATTGATTCACCCAACGGAAAATACCCCAACCAAGCGGAACCAACTTCTCCAGATCCAGTTGCTGCTCGGCAACGACACCTTTATCGAAGGACTTCAACAAGGCGAACTTATTCGGTCCGAAATACAAGGACAGGTTCGTGGCCTCCTTACCTTGCAAGTCGAAAGGTACAGAAGTGGTCGTCTTGAATTGTTTCAATACATCCCCCTCCGGAATCGCTTTCGAGTCTAAGGTAGTAGCCTCAAAGCCCTCTTGCGAGATCAATACGGTAGAGAAGAACATATCCTTATAACCGATCCATTTCAAGCGGTTCGGGATCTGCTTGCTGTCACTCTTCGACTCGCTCAGGTGTTCCACGTCGTCCGCCATGAACTTGTAGTTCAAGGTCACGTAGCGATCCTCAAACTTACGTCCTTTTTCCTGTTGGCGGATATCCTGCTCCCACAATAAATCCAAGGCATTCGTGCTCGGTGCCAAGACACCGTTCAATCCCGTACCCAGAATCTGGTATTGCACCATATAATCATCCGGTTTCAAGGTATAGGTAAAATCCAGATGACTACCCTCGCCGGTGTTCAAACGCATGATCACAGAATTCGGATCATTACCTTTAACCGGGGTAAAATACAAATCGCCCGTATTCACGACACGGTTCGTAGCCGTGACCAACGTAAAATTAAAATTAGACTCTTTCTCGTCGAACAAAACGAGAGGCTCGTCATTATACGTATCATACTCCTTCAAGCGTGCGTAACAAATACGTCCGCCCTTATTGCTGATACGAAGCTCAACCAAGTCATTTTGCAGGGTCGTGTAATCTTCCGTACCCACCATAGCTTCGCCGAATACGCCGAAGCTCTGCTGCAAACGTTGCGCCCTTACCGAGTCCGGCACGTTCTCCAACGAATCCTCCACTAAAGCACTTTTGTTCTCTTGTTTCTGCAATTCCAGTTGCTGGGCATACTCAATCTTCGCGATTGAATCTTGGTAACGACGTTGCGCCTCCAACTGCTCAGGCGTTGGCCGGTTGAACCAGCTAAACGCAAATAATACGACACCGATCAGCAGAAAACCTATTAATGTGTTTTTATCCATTTATCACCAATTATTTTTTATTTTCGATAGCAGCTTTCACGAAGCTGAGGAAAAGAGGATTCGGATTCACCACGGTACTGTTGTACTCCGGATGATATTGAACGCCCACGAACCATTTCAAGGCGGGGATCTCTACCACCTCTACCAGATTTGTCTCCGGATTCTCACCCGTACACATCATACCGGCGGCCTCATATTGCTTCTTATACTCGTTGTTGAACTCGAAACGATGGCGATGACGCTCTTGGATATGCTCCTTGCCGTATGCCTCCAATACCTTGGAGCCCTCTTTCAGCGTACAGTCGTAAGCACCCAAACGCATGGAACCTCCCATATTGGTAACGTTCTTCTGCTCCTCCATCAAGTCGATCACCTTATGTGCCGTATTCGGCTCCATCTCCGTAGAGTTGGCATCCGCCAAACCTAATACGTCACGGGCAAACTCTATCACCATGCACTGCATACCCAAGCAGATGCCCAAGCAAGGGACATCATGCTCACGAGCGTATTTGATAGCGGCAAACTTACCCTCGATACCTCTCTGCCCGAATCCGGGGGCGATCAAGATACCATCCATATCCTTCAATTGCTCGGCGGCGTTCTCGTTATTTAATTTCTCCGAATGGAACAAATGCAAATCCAGTTTATGATGATTGTAAATAGCGGCTTGCAACAAAGACTCGTCGATCGACTTATAAGCGTCTTGCAATTCCACGTATTTACCTACCAAACCGATCTTCACCGTATCCGTAGCCGTGCTCTTCAAGGCAAGGAATTCCTTCCAAGGCTTCAACTCCGGAGTCGGGCCGACTTCCATACCGACCTTACGCAAGACCACCTCGTCCATCTTCTGGCGTTGCAATACCAAAGGAACCTCGTAGATCGTCGGTACGTCGATCGACTGGATCACGGAATCCTCGGCCACGTTACAGAACAACGCCACCTTACGTAACAAGTTCGCATTCAGCTCATGCTCCGTACGTAAAACCAACACGTCCGGCTGGATGCCTAACTCCTGCAATTGCTTCACGGAATGTTGCGTAGGCTTCGTCTTATACTCTTTCGCCGCCGCGATATAAGGCACATAAGTAAGATGTACGCAAAGGCAGTTCTTACCCAGCTCCCATTTCAACTGGCGAACGCTCTCTATGAAAGGCAGAGACTCGATATCACCCACCGTACCACCGATCTCGGTGATCACGAAGTCAAATTTATACTTGCTACCCAATAATTTCACATTACGCTTGATCTCATCCGTGATATGAGGTACCACCTGCACCGTCTTACCCAGATAATCCCCCTTACGCTCCTTGTTGATCACGCTTTGATAGATACGTCCGGTAGTGATATTATTCGCACGGGTAGTCTGGACATTCAAGAAACGCTCGTAATGGCCCAAGTCCAAGTCAGCCTCATGTCCATCAACGGTCACGTAACATTCCCCATGCTCATAAGGGTTCAACGTACCCGGATCGATGTTGATGTAAGGATCAAATTTTTGGATAGTAACCTTGTAACCTCTTGCTTGAAGGAGCTTACCTAAAGAAGCGGAAATAATTCCCTTACCTAAGGAAGAGACCACGCCGCCTGTAACGAAAATGTACTTTGTATCTGCCACGATAGTAATATTTTAGTTATCTTTTTAATTGCACACCTGCATTTCGAAACCGCAAAGTTAGCGATTTTCATCGAGACATGCCAAATTTAATGTTTTTATTTCTCGCTGAATATCTCCAGAACTGACCCGTGCTTCGGCAGGACTCTTCCGATTCCCGACCCGAAGCACGGCACTAAAGACAGTACTTCTCATGGAATTACTTCGGTACTCCGCAGGAAGTACTGAAGTACTTTGACCGAAGTATTCCAGTACTTCCTGCGGAGTACTGAGGCAAGTCCGTATAAGCCTCGCTAGACACACCTGCTTTGCCTCAGTGATCGTAACTTTTACCCAGATAAATATCAAATCGTATGTTGTATATCATTCTTTTTAGCTAATTTTGCGACCACTACAACTAATAGATGTAAATAAGGTATTATGATGATGAAGAGGCATGGTGTGTATGCGCTATTATTACTTTCACTAATTGGGAGCTCGGCATACAGCCAAGAGAACCAACTAGTTACCGGAACGATAGTTCAACGTCCCGCACAGCAAGTCGTATCGGATGATACGATTCCTGCGATCAATCTTGGCGAAGAGGAATTAGACAACATCGTAGACATTCGTAAACAATTCGAGAAACAAAACAAGACTTACTCGGCGCCCTTGGCCCCAAGCACGAATTTACTGCGTTTCTTGAAAAAAGACGAACTGGAGATCTCGGACGAGGCGATGTATTGGGCCCGTCTGGTACGAGACGCCTCCACGGCTTTCGATAATACGATGACCTTCCGAGACACCGTGATCGTAAACCCTTTATTCATGCCGATCGTTTTCCGGGGAGATTATCTACCCAAGAACTTGATATTCTACAACTTCGATTCATTGAAGGAGAGGACTCCCTATGATAACTTATACCGGACAGACTCCATCTTCAAAGATCTGGAGCGAAACAAACAGTTCGAGGAGATGGCTTACAAATATGTGCAGAACAATTACCCGACTTATTTCCGCTACTCCGAGAGGGATCTGCCCAATGAGGTGATCAAACCTAAATTCATCAAGAAGAATATTTATGAGGACTTGCCGATCAAGGTGGAGGCTGATGCCAATTTTGAGGACGTAGACGCTCCCGCTCGCTTTATCCCGGAGCGGAGATACTGGATATCGGCCTTCGAGAGCGCCGTCCAATTCTCCCAGAACTACGTTTCGGAGAACTGGTACAAGGGTGGAAGTAGTAACTTGAACCTGTTCACCAAGAACAATTTAAAATACGACTATAAGAAAGATAAGGTACAAGTAACGAACGAACTGGAATTCAAAGCCAGCGTATATACGGCACCGAAGGATACCTTAAGGAACTATAAGATCGGTGACGACGTATTCCGTATACACAGCAACGTCGGCTACCAAGCGTTCAACAAATGGTACTATACGTTCGACGCTGAGTTCAAGACCCAGTTCTTCACTAACTATCAAGAGAACGAGCACATCAAACAGGCCGCGTTCCTTGCCCCGTTCTCTATCAACTTCGGTCTCGGTATGAAATACGAGCTGGAGAAACAATTTACCGACAAGCATAAGAAGGTTAAATTCAGCACCAACTTGGCGCCGATCTCCTATACATATATGTATACGACACAAGAGATCGATTATAGCCGTCACGGTTTCAAGAAAAACGAGGAAACCGGTGAGTTCAATAACAAGCTAAGCCAAATAGGTTCCACGATCCGTGCAGACCTCGCCTTTGATTTCAACCGTAACGTAAGCTGGCAATCCCGTCTTTATTTCTTTACCACTTATGGCGATCATACCATCGGGGAGTTCGAGAATACCTTGGTTCTGGCCATCAGCCGCTTTTTCTCCACACGTATCTATTTTCACCTTAGATACGACGATGGAGTGGAAAAAACAGAGGATAACAAGAGTTATTTCCAGCTTAATGAGTTGTTAAGTTTCGGTTTTAATTACAAATGGTAAGCTAGGATTTAAGATTTCGAATAATAAACTTTGTTAATCGTGACATAGTTTCTAAATTATACTTACTTTTGCCTTGATTTTGCAATGTCGAGATTACAAATATGAGCGAAAGTATAAATCATACAGGATTTGTAGAGAAGATCGATGGTGACACCGTCTTCGTCCGCATTACCCAACAATCCGCATGCTCGGGATGCCACGCACAGTCTATGTGCTCGGCATCCGAGAAAAAGGATAAGATCATTGAGGTACCCGATCGGTCGGGACGGTTTCGCATTAACGAGGAAGTGATAATATGCGGACAAAATTCCATGGGGCTTCAGGCCGTATTGCTGGCATTTGTCATTCCTTTGGTGATAGTCGTAGGGGCCATCGTGATCGGTACGAATCTACAATGGGACGAGACCACAAGCGGGTTAACCGGTTTATCGCTTTTACTGCCTTATTACTGTATACTATACTTAATGCGTGACAAACTAAAAAGACGATTTATATTTACTTTGAAAAAACTTAATTGATAATATATCATGATTTTAATTGCCGTTATTTCATTAGGAGCAATCGGGGCGGTCGGAGCGGTTTTCCTCTACGCTGCTTCCAAGAAATTTGAAGTCTACGAAGATCCTCGCATCGCGCAAGTACAGGAAGTCCTTCCCGGGGCGAACTGTGGAGGTTGCGGTTATCCGGGTTGCGCCGGATTCGCGGGCGCTTGCGTAAAAGCTGACTCATTAGACGGATTGCTCTGCCCCGTTGGTGGTGGCCCGGTCATGGCCAAGGTCGCTACGATACTGGGTAAAGAGGCGGGTACAACCGAACCCATGGTAGCCGTTGTCCGTTGCAACGGAACTTGTCAGGCCCGTCCACGTACAAACTCTTATGATGGAACGAAAAGTTGCGCCATCGCCTCTACCCTTTACGGAGGCGAGACGAATTGTTCTTTCGGTTGCCTAGGTTATGGCGACTGTGTGAACGCCTGCGCTTTCGACGCGATCCACATCAACCCGGCTACGGGAATCGCCGAGGTGGACGAGGAAAAATGCACTTCATGCGGCGCTTGCGTGAAGGCTTGCCCGAAGAGTATCATCGAGTTGAGAAAGAAAGGACCTAAATCACGCCGGATTTACGTGTCTTGCGTAAATAAAGATAAGGGAGCCGCCGCCCGCAAGGCTTGCGCCAACGCTTGTATCGGCTGTGGCAAATGCGCCAAGGAATGTCCGTTCGAGGCGATCACCGTAACAAACAACGTAGCTTATATCGATTATACGAAGTGCCGGATGTGCCGCAAATGCGTGGCTGTATGTCCGACAGGAGCTATTCATGAGCTGAATTTCCCTCCTCGCAAGGAAGCCGCTCCCGCTCCGAAAGCGGAGACCGTGAAACCGGCGCCGAAGGCAGAGGCTACCGTGAAACCGGAAGCCGCTCCGAAAGCTACAAGTGAAGAAAAAACAAATCTAAATTAAAATCTAATAGTATGCTAAGGACATTTCGAATCGGAGGTATACATCCCCCCGAGAATAAACTGTCTGCCGGTAAGAAAATTACGGCTCTCGCTACGCCTAAACAGGTGATTATCCCCCTCAGCCAGCATATCGGCGCCCCGGCGCAGGCCGTGGTGAAGAAAGGGGATCTGGTAAAGGTGGGTACATTGCTAGCCAAGGCGGGTGGTTTCGTATCAGCGAACATCCACTCTTCCGTATCCGGCAAAGTGAACAAGATAGATAACGCTCTCGACGCTAGCGGATACAAACGTCCCGCTATCTATATAGATGTGGAAGGTGATGAATGGGAAGAGACGATCGACCGCAGCGAGACCTTAGTGAAGGAGTGTGCGCTGTCTTCCAAGGAAATCGTGGATAAGATCGCCGCTTCCGGTATCGTCGGTCTGGGTGGAGCGACTTTCCCTACGCAGGTGAAATTGATGCCGCCTCCCGGAAACAAGGCAGAGATCGTAATCATCAACGCCGTGGAGTGTGAGCCTTATCTTACTTCCGACCATTCGTTGATGCTGGAGAAAGGCGAGCAAATCCTAGTCGGTGTCACGATCCTAATGAAAGCGGTCAACGTGAACAAGGCCGTGATCGGTATCGAGAATAACAAGCCGGACGCTATCGCCCATCTGCAAAAGTTGGCGGTAAATTATAAAGGTATAGAGATCATGCCGCTTAAGGTACAATATCCGCAAGGAGGCGAGAAACAATTGATCGACGCCGTTATTCGCCGTCAGGTAAAAAGCGGTGCGCTTCCTATCTCGGCGGGTGCCGTGGTACAGAACGTAGGAACTGCTTATGCCGTTTACGAGGCGGTACAAAAGAACAAACCGTTGTTCGAGCGTGTGGTGACGATCACGGGTAAGGCGGTAGCTAATCCTTCCAATTTCTTGGTTCGTATGGGAACCCCGATCAGTTGCTTGATCGAGGCCGCAGGTGGCCTGCCCGAGAATACGGGTAAGATTATCGGTGGCGGACCGATGATGGGTAAAGCGTTGATCAGCGCCGAGGTGCCGGTTTGCAAAGGAAGCTCCGGCGTTTTATTACTGACGAAAGAGGAGTCTGTCCGCAAGCCGATCCGGGATTGCATCCGTTGCGCCAAATGCGTAGGTGTCTGCCCGATGGGATTAAACCCTACCCTATTGATGAACGCCACGGAATTCCAGAATTGGGAATTGGCGGAGAAGAACTATATCACCGACTGTATCGAGTGCGGGTCGTGTAGTTATACCTGTCCGGCCAACCGTCCGTTGCTGGATCAGATCCGGTTGGGTAAAGGAAAAGTTATGGGTATTATCCGGTCTAGAAAGTCATAAAACAAGAGCAACATGGAAAATAATTTATACGTATCGCCCTCGCCCCACATCCATGGTGGCGACAGCATAAGCAAAAATATGTATGGTGTACTGATTGCCCTTATCCCGGCTTTCTTGGTATCCCTCTATTTCTTCGGTCTGGGAGCGTTGATCGTTACGGTCGTATCGGTTTTGGCCTGTATGATATTCGAGTATTTGATCCAGCGATTCCTGATGAAAAAGGAACCGACCCTTTGCGATGGCTCCGCTATCCTGACAGGTGTATTGCTGGCCTTCAACCTACCTTCCAACCTTCCGGTCTGGATCATTATTATCGGAGCGTTGGCGGCGATCGGCATCGGCAAGATGTCTTTCGGTGGATTAGGTAATAATATTTTCAATCCGGCGTTAGTCGGACGTGTATTCTTATTGATCTCCTTCCCGGCACAGATGACGACTTGGCCGGTGGTAGATGCCTTGAACGTTTTCCCGATGACTTATACGGATGCCCAGACCGGCGCAACGGTATTGTCGTTGATGAACGAAGGCGTGACCGAGCTTCCGTCTTACGGGAACATGCTTGTAGGAGCTATGGGAGGTAGTCTCGGTGAAGTGAGCGCCGTGGCCTTGATCCTCGGTCTTTTATTCATGCTATGGAAAAAGATCATCACTTGGCAGATCCCGGTATCCATCTTGGCTACCGTATTCGTATTCACGGGCATCATGCACTTGGTGAATCCGGTACAATACGCCAGCCCGTTTGTTCACTTATTATCCGGCGGTTTGTTATTAGGCTCCATCTTTATGGCGACCGACTACGTAACCTCACCGATGAGCAAGAACGGAATGCTTGTCTACGGCGTGGGAATCGGAATCCTTACCACGGTGATCCGTTTGTTCGGGTCTTACCCGGAAGGTATGTCGTTCGCTATCCTGATCATGAACGCATTTACTCCGCTAATCAACAGCTATATCAAACCTAAACATTTCGGAGGAAAGTAAGCATGGCAAAATTAAAATCAACATTACCCAATATGCTCCTTTCACTAACAGGCATTTGCTTGGTAGCAGGGGCGATCCTAGCCGGAGTGAACCAGTTTACCGCCGGCCCTATAGCGGTAGCTAAAGCGACCGCCTTGGAGGAAGCGATTAAAGCCGTTGCTCCCGAGTTCGACAACAAACCGACTGAGGACGTCTATATGGCCGTCTCCTCCGATGGTGATTCCCTCAAGATTTATCCTGCCAAGAAAGGCGGACAAGTCGTTGGCGGAGCCGTAGAGAGTAATACGAAAAAAGGCTTTAGCGGTGAGATACGGGTTATCGTAGGTTTCGATATGGATGGCAAGATCTTGAACTATTCCGTATTGCAACACGCCGAGACTCCGGGTTTGGGAGCCAAGATGCAAGAATGGTTCCGTGCGGACAAGAACAAGCAAAGTGTCTTGGGACGTACGATTCCGGACGGAGGCTTAAAAGTAACAAAAGATGGTGGCGACGTGGACGCTATCACGGCAGCGACCATCTCCAGCCGTGCGTTCCTCGATGCCGTGAACCGTGCGTATAGCGCATTCGCAGGCGTAGACGGATTAACGGGTGCCACTTCAACTGATAACAAATAAAAAGGGAGGACAGAACAATGAGTAATCTAAAAATATTGATGAATGGTATCATCACGGAGAACCCGACATTTGTATTACTGTTAGGTATGTGTCCGACCTTGGGAACGACCTCTTCGGCCATCAACGGCATGAGTATGGGATTGGCTACGATGTTCGTATTGATTTGCTCGAATATCGTGATCTCCGCCTTGAAAAACGTAATCCCCGACTTGGTGCGTATCCCGGGATATATCGTTGTGATCGCGACGTTCGTGACCGTAGTGCAGATGTGCATGGAAGCGTTCGTCCCGGCTTTATACGCTAGCTTGGGATTATTTATCCCGTTGATCGTGGTAAACTGTATCGTACTAGGACGTGCCGAGGCTTTCGCCGCAAAGAACGGAATTATCCCGTCGGCCCTTGATGGTATCGGAATGGGACTTGGTTTCACGATGGCTCTTACGCTGCTGGGCGCTTGCCGTGAGTTCTTGGGAACCGGTAAGTTATTCAACGTAACCTTGATGCCCGAGGAATACGGTTCGTTGATCTTCGTATTGGCTCCGGGAGCGTTTATCGCCTTGGGTTATCTGGTAGCAATAGTAAACAAACTGCGTAAAGCATAATAAACGGATCATATGGAATATATATTGATATTTATCGCCGCCGTATTCGTTAATAACGTTGTACTGGCACAGTTCTTGGGAATTTGTCCGTTCTTGGGGGTATCTAAGAAAGTGGAGACTGCCGCAGGCATGGGAGCCGCCGTTACGTTCGTGCTTACGATCGCCACGATTGTTACATTCCTCGTGCAAAAATACATATTGGACGCTTTCGGATTAGGGTTCATGCAGACGATCAGTTTTATCCTGATTATCGCCGCCTTGGTACAGATGGTGGAAATCATATTGAAGAAGGTCTCTCCCGCCCTTTATCAAGCGTTGGGCGTATTCCTTCCGTTGATCACCACGAACTGCTGTATCTTGGGTGTGGCTATCCTTGTAATCCAAAAAGAGTATAATTTATTGGAATCTGTGGTATATGCTATCTCGACCGCTATTGGATTTGCGCTAGCTTTGATTATCTTCGCGGGTATTCGGGAGCAACTAGCCATGACGCATATTCCGGAAGGCATGAAAGGCACTCCTATCGCCTTGATAACGGCCGGTTTGCTAGCTATGGCTTTTATGGGATTCTCGGGTATCGTATAACAAACTTATCTAAATGAACACTAGAATGAAAAAGAAGATTTTAGTAGCGGGCGGAACCGGTTATATCGGCTCACACACCACAGTAGAATTGCAGAACGCCGGATATGAGGTAGTCATTATCGACGATTTGTCAAACTCGAATATCGAGGTGCTCGATGGTATCGAGAAAATCACGGGCATCCGTCCGGAGTTTATCCAATTGGATCTAAAGGATAAGGAAGGTACTCGCAAGGCATTGGAAGCTCATCCGGGCATCAAAGGCATTATCTTGTTCGCCGCTAGCAAGGCGGTAGGAGAATCCGTACAGCAGCCTTTGAAGTATTATCGCAATAATATTGTCACTTTGGTGAACTTGTTGGAGATGATGCCTGAATTCAATATCGAAGGTATCGTATTCTCTTCCTCTTGTACGGTATACGGACAACCGGACCCGGAGAACTTGCCGGTAACCGAGAATGCCCCGATCAAACCCGCTATGTCTCCTTATGGAAACACGAAGCAGATCAACGAGGAGATTATCCGGGATACGATCCACGCAGGAGCGCCTTTCAAGAGTATCATCTTGCGCTACTTCAACCCGATAGGCGCACACCCAAGCACAGAGATCGGCGAGTTGCCGAATGGTGTTCCCCAGAACTTGATCCCGTACTTGACACAGACGGCTATGGGTATCCGCAAGGAACTAAGCGTATTCGGCGATGATTATGATACAGCAGACGGTTCTTGCATCCGTGACTATATCAATGTCGTAGACTTGGCGAAAGCACATGTAATCGCTATGGACCGTATGCTTGAGAATAAGTCTGATGAGCATATCGAGATATTCAACCTAGGTACCGGCAATGGTGTTTCTGTCCTTGAACTGATCAATACCTTCGAGCAGACAACAGGCGTTAAGGTTCCACACAAGATCGTGGGCCGTCGTGAAGGGGATATCGAGAAGGTATGGGCCAATCCGGAGCACGCGAATAAGGTATTAGGTTGGACCGCCAAGGAGACTTTAGCCGACACCCTGCAATCCGCATGGAACTGGCAGAAACGTTTGAGAGAACGTGGCATCCAGTAAATAACACAAAAAAAGAGGCCGTATCTGATAGCGCTTAGCTAAGATACGGCCTTTTTTATATCCTTATATCTACAAGTACTTCTCTAAGATCTCAAGAACCTTCCCGAAATCGATCGGCTTAGCGATATGCTCATTCATTCCGGATTCTTTACACAACTTGATGTCTTCCGCAAATGCGTTCGCAGACATGGCTATTATCGGCATGGACTTGATATCCGGACGTTCTAATGCCCGAATATGGCGAGTAGAGTCGTACCCGTTCATGACCGGCATCTGGATATCCATAAATACCAAGTCATAATATCCCGGACTAGAGTTTTTTACCATATTCACCGCGACAAGGCCATTTTCCGCCTCCTCTACCACCGCACCGGTCTCTTCTAGTAACACAGTCGCTATTTCCCTATTCAAGCTATTATCTTCCACCAGCAAGATCCGCTTACCCTCAAAGTTACCGAAAGGATATTGAGGCTTCTCCGTCTCTTCCTCTTTTTTCTCTTGCTTGATAGCGAAACTTTTCATCAAATAAAATAACTTGGATTTCATCAACGGCTTACTTATGAATCCATCGACACCGGCTCGTTGGGCTATTTCCTCAAAATGCGGACAATCATAAGCGGAAAGAATAATGATCGGAATATCCCGGCCAACGACTTTTCGGATACGGGTAGCGGTCTCGATCCCATCCATTCCCGGCATTTTCAGATCAAGGATAACGGCAAAATAGTCATCATTAAGATGATGTACCCTCTCTACTTTCCCGATAGCCTCCTCACCAGAAATGGCATACTCGCCTTTCATACCGATCTCGTTAATCCTCATACATGCGTTCTCGCAACACACGATATCATCGTCTACCACGAGAACCGGTAAATCCCTTAAATGATCATCCTCAAAACACCCTTGATCCTGCAATTTCAACTGCATCGTAAATGTAAAAACGGAACCTTTGCCATATTCACTCTCCACCTGAATCTCACCATTCATCATATGAGCGATATTACGGCTTATTGCCATGCCTAAGCCGGTTCCTTGTATATTCCGCAGGGTTGCGTCTTCCGCACGTTCAAATGGCTCGAAAACCTTGTGTAAGAAATCCGGCTTTATTCCGATACCATTGTCTATAACCGTAACCTCAAATAAACCATAATTACCATTTTTAATTGGCTTTTCCCGTATCTCAAGTGTTATTTTCCCATAGTCCGGCGTATACTTTATGGCGTTCGACAGCAAATTCAACAATACTTGCTGAATCCGTTGCACATCGCCAATCAGCTTTTCATGTTTGACTTGAAACAAGTGAACCCGGAAATCCTGAAACTTCTGACTGACCGAAGTCTGAACCATAGTAATTACGCTTTGCAATAACTCGCCCATATCGAACTCCTCGTCTGTCAGCAAAATATGTCCGCTCTCTACCTTAGACATATCCAAGACCTCATTGATCAAGTTCAATAACAATTTGGAAGAAACCATAATCTTCTTCAAGCAATCTACTATACGCTCCCGATCGTCGATATGCATACTGGCGATAGTGGTCATACCGATAATGGCATTCATCGGAGTACGTATATCATGGCTCATACGGGATAAGAAATCCGATTTAGCCTGATTTGCCGATTTAGCCACTTGTAGGGCATCTTGAAGTAATTGCCTTTGCCGCTCTTCCTCACGAACCTCCATAATATCGGTCCGGGTCAAAAGAAGTATATTCCTCTCCTTATCGAAAAAGCTAAAACGCATCTTCTTATCCCTAAAAACGCCATTCTCCATCACCTGACAGAACAAGACATACTCACGGGAATTTCGTAAGACAGATAAGACATGATCTAGGGAAAGATTTCGGGTTAACTCATCTCGCTGATCCTCAGGCACATATTTGTGGTGGAACTCGGCTACCTCTTTTTCATAGTCATTACTCGCTATCGGGGGGACCGGCGTCCCACTTTCACGATTGGAAGTATACATGACATAGCTATTCGTGTTTGCCTCTATATAAACGACATAATCATACTCAGTCTGAACGGCAGCCTCTACGATCTGTGCCTTGCGGCAATGATTCACATAACGGCTGGAAAGAATGATACGATCCGGAATTCCACTCTTATCTTTCAAGATACGAATAAAAGCCTCATGCCACTCAAAACCAAACAAATCATTACAGAAACGCATGTCGAACTTCTTATTCGCTACGCCGCTAGCCGCCATTTGCCGCAATGAATTCAAGGATAAGATCTCCTCCCATTTCCCTAAATCCGCAGGATATACATATTCTTGAATGTAAGTCTGGCAAAGTTCTGTATAATCCAAACATTCTCCTTCCCTTTCGGGAGTCATCGAATCTTTGATTATCTCAACCTTTTCATTACCTAATGTGACGATCCAAAGCGTATCGACTAGCTCGTTTACACCACAGAGTAGTTCTTCCAAATTTAAAGTAGTATTTGTCATTTTCAATGATATAGATTTAATTAAGAGGAATAGAGATCCTATGATTTTGAGAGTATTTCATCGAGCCTCCCTCTCCAATCCTCTCCATTCAAAGGCTGATAGGTATGGAACCCTAGTTCCTGCCCCACTACGATATTATTCTTACCATCATCTACAAATAATGTTTCCTCTGGTTTGATTCCTGAATCCAAGACCATGCGATCAAAAATTTCACGATCCGGCTTCGTGACACCGATCTCATAAGAGAGATACAATTTATCGAAATAATCATTTAATGGACGGCCCGACGGCGTAAACTCTTTTGTCTGTGCCCATTCAAGCTGTATGATCGGATTTGTATTGCTCAATAAATAGACTTGATATCTCTCACGGAGTTTTAATATGTAATCCAATTTATATTGGGGAACGCCGCCAATGAAGCCAAACCAAGCCCAACAAATATCCTCATAAGAAAGGTCTTTACCCGTATACTTCCGTAAATAGCGACAAAACTCCTCTACTCCGATCTTTCCGGTCTCCAGATCTTGAAAAACCCCTTTTTGTTCGTAAGGATCTATCAATCCATCGGCATCTTTGACCCCAATCTCTATTAAACGACGAACAGGTTCATCCCGGTCCAAATCTATGATAACGCCCCCCAGATCGAATACTATATTTTTTATTTTACCCATTGCGATACTATTTAAGTCCTAAAGATACAATTTATTCCGTATATCTAGGTTACAAGGATAAAAAAGGGTATAATCTTCAACGATTATACCCCAATCCAAAGCTATATTTATGTATATAAGACTTAATCCAATTTATGGATCACCAAACCGGAGCGAAGCTTCGGTTCGAACCACGTCGTCTTCGGCGGCATGATATTACCCGTATCGGCGATATCCATCAATTGCTTCATCGTAACGGGATACAAAGCCAAGGCAACCTTCATCTCACCGCTATCCACACGGCGTTTCAATTCACCCAGGCCACGGATACCTCCCACGAAATCGATTCGCTTGTCCGAACGTAAATCCTTAATGCCTAAAATCTCATCCAGAATCAAGTTCGAAGAGATCGTGACATCCAATACGCCTATCGGGTCATTATCATCGTACGTACCGGGCTTAGCGGTCAAAGAATACCATTTCCCTCCTAAATACAGGGAGAAATTGTGCAAGGCACCCGGTTTGTAAATAGCAGAGCCCTTCTCCTCTACCACGAAGTTTTTCGTTAATCTCTCAACGAATTGTTCCTCGGTCAAGCCGTTCAAGTCTTTTACCACACGGTTGTAATCGATAATGGTCAATTGGTTGGCCGGGAAGCAAACAGCCATGAAATAGTTATACTCCTCGTCTCCCTTATGACCCGGGGTTTGCTTGGCCTTCTCCGCTCCTACCAAAGCAGCAGCGGCGGAACGATGATGTCCGTCGGCAATATACAACGCAGGCATCTCCCCGAATAACTCCGTGATGCGGGCGATGTCCTTATCCTCATCGATAATCCAGAACGTATGGCCGAAACCGTCTAATTTCGCCACGAAATTATATTCGGGCTCACGAGCCGTATATTTCATAACGATAGCGTCTAACTCTGAGTTGTCGGGATAAGCGAAGAATACCGGCTCGATATTAGCGTTGTTGACACGTACGTGCTTCATGCGATCCTCCTCCTTGTCACGGCGGGTCAGCTCATGTTTCTTGATCGTGCCATTCATATAATCGGGAACATAAGCCCCGACTACCAACCCATATTGAGTCTTGCCATTCATGGTTTGGGCATAAACATAATAGCATTCTTTCTGATCCTGAACCAACCAACCTTTTTCCTGAAAATTATTGAAATTGGCGGCGGCCTTCAGGTAAACAGCCGGATCATGCTCATCCGTCCCTTCTGGGAAATCGATTTCCGGTTTAATGATATGGTAAAGGGATTTCTCGTTTCCTTCCGCTTCCGCACGAGCTTCTTGCGAGTTCAATACGTCATAGGGACGGGAAGCCACCTCCTCTATAAATTCTTTTGGCGGACGAACTCCCTTGAAAGGTTTTATTTTTGCCATGGTAATTAAATCTAATTGGTTTATGTATCAATGTAGAGACGGGGCGTGCCCCGTCTCTACAACCGGATATTCTTATTTATTAACCCGATACTTTTCATTGCCATTCACCAAGAAATCAACGATCTGCTTGGCGGCGGCGATACCAGCGTTGATATTAGCCTCGGCGGTCTGGGCACCCATCTTTTTCGGGGTGCTGAAATAACGACCGGCATATTTCTCGGCCAATTCCGCATGGATAGCGGGCATAATATCTGTCAAGTACTTGAAGTCCGGACGCTCTTCCAACATCTTAGCGAGTCCAGCCTCATCCATCACCTCCTTACGAGCCGTATTCACTACGATAGCTCCCTTCGGCATGGAATTCATCAACTCGAAATTGATAGAACCCTTCGTCTCGGCCGTAGCCGGAATATGCAAAGAGACGATTTGGCAAGCCTTAAACAAATCGGCTGTAGAAGCTACAGCCTTCACACCATCGGCCTCAATCACGGAAGCCGGACAGAACGCATCGTAAGCGTAAACCTCCATACCGAAGCCTTTAGCGATACGAGCCACGTTACGGCCCACGTTTCCATAAGCCAAGATACCCAATTTCTTTCCTTTCAACTCTGTTCCGGAAGTACCGTTATAGAAATTACGAACCCCGTACACCAACATACCGAATACCAATTCGGCGACAGCGTTAGAGTTTTGTCCCGGCGTATTCATCACGCATACCTTATGGGCAGTAGCCGCATCCAAGTCCACGTTATCATACCCCGCACCGGCACGAATCACGATCTTCAGGTTCTTAGCGGCATCCAATACCTCAGCGTCCACCTTATCGCTACGGATAATCACGGCATCAGCATCCTTAACCGCATCCAGCAATTGCGCCTTCTCTGTATATTTCTCCAAAAGAGCCAGTTCCATGCCAGCGCCTTCCACTACCTCCCGGATGCCTTTCACAGCGACAGCGGCGAAAGGTTTCTCTGTAGCAACTAATATCTTTGCCATGTCTGAATCCTCCTTAATTAATGTTGTTTCTCGAACTCTTTCATGCAAGCTACCAAAGCCTCCACGCTGCTCTTCGGCATCGCGTTATAAAGAGAGGCACGGAAACCACCTACAGAACGGTGTCCCTTGATACCTACCATACCAGCGGCAGTAGCATATTTACTGAACTCGTCCTCCAACTCCTTATACTCATCATTCATCACGAAACAAACATTCATGATCGAACGATCTTCCTCCGCTACCGTACCACGGAACAACTTATTGCGATCGATCTCATCGTATAAGATCGCCGCGTTCTCAAGATCCTTCTTCTCCATAGCGGCGATACCACCTTGTTCCTTATACCATTTCAAGGTCTGTAAAGCCGCGTAAATAGGCAATACAGGAGGTGTATTGAACATGGAATCCTTTTTAATATGGGTAGCGTAGTTCAACATGGTCGGGATCGGACGGTCTACATGCCCTAAAGCGTCCACACGAACGATAGCCAAAGTCACGCCGGCAGGAGCCAAGTTCTTTTGAGCACCCGCATAGATAATATCATATTTGGAAATATCGATCGGACGAGAGAAAATATCGGAAGACATATCGCAAACCAAACGTTGCTTCACATCCGGATCCTTACGCATCTCTGTTCCGTAAATCGTATTATTAGAAGTAAAATGGAAATAATCCGAGTCATCAGCGATCGCATAACCCTTCGGGATGTAAGTATAGTTCTTGTCTTTGGAAGAAGCGACAACATCTACCTCCCCAAACAACTTAGCTTCCTTGATAGCGTTCGAAGCCCATGTGCCGGTATCCAAATAAGAGGCTTTCTTATTCAACAGATTGTAAGGAACCATACAGAACTGCATGCTGGCGCCACCGCCCATGAATACAACCTCATAGCCTGCCGGAACATCCAGTAATTCCTTGATCAACGCACGTGCCTCGTCGTTTACGGCTACAAACTCCTTACTTCTATGAGAGATCTCAAGAAGTGATAACCCCATACCCGCAAAATTTTCTACCGCAGCGGCTGTATTCTTAATTGTATACTCGCTCAAGATAGAAGGACCTGCATAAAAATTGTGCTTCTTCATACCAATGTCTTTTTAGAATGTTATTATAAATAAAGTAAGTATTTTTTCAAAAACAGGCGGCTAATGTAACTATTTTTTCTCATTTGCCGACACTTTTCGAGCATTTTTTAATTTACAATCAGAATATGTCAATTAAAAACGATCTCCCCAAAGGCGCCTCATTTGCTCAATTAGTTTGTGCTCGGCCGGATTTTCCTGTCCTTTCCACAAACGTTCGCCCAAAATTTCCTTCGGAAGATACTCCTGCTTTACAAAATGATTTTCGTAGTCGTGCGCATATTTATATTCCTTGCCATACTCCAATTCAGCCATTAATTTGGTAGGCGCGTTGCGTAGATGAAGCGGTACGGGTAAATTCCCAGTCCGGTTAACAAGTGCCAAAGCGTCGTTGATCGCCATATAGGCCGAATTACTTTTCGGGCTGCAAGCCAGATAAACGGTCGTCTCGGCCAGGATGATCCGGCCCTCCGGCCAGCCGATCTTCTTCAAGGCATCGAAACATGCGTTCGCCAGCAAAAGCGCATTCGGATTCGCCAATCCGATATCCTCAGAAGCGGAGATCACCAACCGCCGTGCGATAAACTCAGGGTCTTCTCCCCCGGCCACCATACGGGCGAGCCAGTAAATGGCGCCATCGGGATCGCTACCCCGGATCGACTTGATAAAAGCGGAGATTATATCGTAATGCATCTCCCCTCCCTTATCATACGCCGCAGGGTTCTCCTGCAACCTCTCCACTACCTTCTCATCCAGAATCTCAATATCGTCACTCTCCTCGGCAGACACCACCAGTTCCAGAATATTCAGCAACTTCCGAGCGTCTCCTCCCGAGTAACGTAACATGGCATCCGTTTCCGTCAGCCTTATGTTTTTATCCTTCAGAACGACATCCTCGGCGATCGCCTTATGCAATAGCGTAAGCAAGTCATTCTTGTCCAGCGATTTCAACACGTACACCTGACAACGGGATAACAAAGGACGGATTACCTCGAACGAGGGATTCTCCGTGGTTGCCCCAATCAGCGTCACCACGCCCGTCTCTACGGCGTTCAGCAATGAGTCTTGCTGCGACTTACTGAACCGGTGTATCTCATCAATAAACAATATCGGTGATACCGTATTGAAGAAGCGGTTGCTCTTGGCCTTCTCTATCACCTCCCGCACGTCCTTCACTCCCGAACTGATCGCGCTTAACGTATAAAAAGGCGCATCCAACTTATTCGCTATGATCTGCGCTAAGGTAGTCTTCCCGACTCCCGGCGGCCCCCACAATATAAAAGAGGGAACCCGTCCCGCATCAATCATCTTCCTCAACACGGCTCCCTGGCCTACCAGGTGCTTCTGTCCGATATAATCATCCAACGTCTTCGGACGTAATCTCTCTGCTAATGGTTGACTCATCATGGAAGCAAAAGTCGGACATTTTATTTACTTTTCAAAGGATAAGTCAAGAAATTTATCGTATAAAAAGAATGTTAAACAACAGGAAATAGTGACATAATGAAAGAGTAATCATCACAAACACACTTTTACCCATATAATATACTAACATTATGACAATAAAAATTTAACATTCCCTTAGTTCCCTATCCTTTTTATCCCATACTTTTAGCGATATCTTCTTAACACATTATACCTTCTTTCTTGAAGCATTAAATATCTATCAACTGGTGCATGATCGTCCAACAGTTGGTGCATGATCATGCAACGACTGTTAGATGATCATGCACCAATTGTTAGATGATCTATATTTCCATATAAAACCAATAAGCCTTCCAAGGAAATGGGATAAGGGAAGCTATCAAAACATGTAAGATATATAACAAAAAAAGATGCCCCTCCATAATCGGAGAGGCACCCTATACATTATATTATATATGTTAGATTAGCGAGTTCCGCCAGCCCACCATACAGGCTCTGAATATACGTATTGACCGTCGCCATAAGCGGCTTTTACTTCCGGATTTGATACCACGTCACTATTACCATAAGGCATACGAAGAGGGAATTTTTTCGTATTCGCCAATGTCACGAAATTCTCTCCTAATCCTTTCATTCTACGGATATCATTAAAAGTCTCGGTAGCCTCTCCCGATGCTCCCCACAAAGCCAGATATTTCTGGATCATGGTCTCTTTCAAAGGATTTACAGCAAACAGTGGTTTAACTTGGTTATCGAAATATGTATTGGCCGTCTCCTCTGTCATTTTTTCTGAATTCACGACCATTTTGCTACCCATATAAGTGATAGCAGAAGAGACACTTCTTTCAGCATTTGCGATTCCGGCAGCTACTGCCTCTTTCAACGCTTTCTCGGCGTCAGACGTACGGTTTAAGCGACATAACGCCTCAGCTTGCAAGAATTTCAACTCATGATAACTCATCAACATCGTAGGAGCCGTGTTTGAATATACAAAGGCGGAAACACCATATTTCTGCATATTCTGCTCAGGAGTACCATTCGGGGCCGGAACTAAGTTCTTATCAGCAGAGCCTGTAACCTGTACGCGTTTCTTGTCAGCCGTAGTAGGAGAAAGCATCACTCTTTCCAATCGAGGATCTTTACGCTCAATCAACTTGTCCGTCAAGCTCTGGCTATTGGCAAAACCAGCGCGAGAATCGAAGTAACCAAAGAATGGGTTGATATTATTCGCATCATAGACAGCGTATGCAGCCTCGTCATCCGCAGAAGTAAAAGATTTTGATACATAGTCCAAAACCTTATTCAAATCAGCTTGCTTATCCGTGGAACGATTGATCAGACGCATCGTATAACGAGCCTTCAAACCATAAGCGAATTTAATCCATTTCTCGGCATCTCCATTATACAAATAATCATACGTACCAACCGGTGAACGATCAGACTGATTCAAATCCTCGATCGCCTTGTCCAAGGAGGCTATTATAGAGACATAAATCTCCTCTTGCTTATCTATTTTAGGATTCATATTCACCGGTGAGCCATTCTCATCCAATAAAGAAGCTTCACTATAAGGTGTATCTCCAAATATATCCGCCAATAGAGCGCCATTGTAAGCTTCCATGACCTCAGCGATACCTCTCGTCACTAAATTTCCCTCATCACGCTTACCTTCTTGACATTGACCGATAATAACACGAGCGTTCTTCAAGCTTGTATAAACATTTCCCCACGTATTCTCAAACGTAGAAGAGGCAGAAGGCTCATTCAAACGAATTTCCGCGTTATATAACTGGTTTTCGATACCCACTTCATATTCCACGTAGGAAGATGAATAGGTATTGAAGTCTCCGCTAACGTTGGAAAATGCAGTAGAAGTAATCAAGTCGGCCAAGATAAATTTGCCATCCACGCTATTTGTATGGCTCGTATCTTGGTTAATCCGATCCATTACATCCTCGGAACATCCAGCCAATGCCAAGGATACGGCCGACATAACAGCCAACCCTTTAAATGATTTTATTATTGTATTCATATATATCTGTCTTCTTTATAAATTAGAAATTTACGTTGACACCAAAACCGTAGCTAGATGTACCCGGTAAGGAGAAACGCTCGAAAGCGCCAGCCATATTGTTATTTCCTTGAGTAGCCTCTGGATCGAAGCCTTTTATCTCAGACCATACAATGATATTACGGGCGAAAACATTCACGTTTACATTCAAGTTATCTTTCTTATATACAGGATATGACAATGAAAGTTCACGCAATTTCAAGAACGAGTTGTCATAAACATAGGCTTCGTCAATGCCCCTCACGCTTTTGAAATACTCCTCTGCATCTGATCCTTTCACTCCACCCGTATAGGGAACATAGATAGGTTTACCATCCGCATCTACGCCCTTCTGTTCAACAGCAGCATAGTCAAAATGATATTTATCACTCTTACGAACCTCTCCAGATAACTTACTTGTACCATAGAAGTTCGTCTCACCAGCCGTACCACTATACATTTGTCCACCTTGCTTCCAGTCAAATACAGCAGCCAAACGGAATTTATACAACTCGATATTCGTATTGAAACCCAAACGGAAATCAGGAGAAACCTTACCGATTACTTGGGTCTCACCAGCCTCTGGTATACCTTTTTCGTTTACTACAATTCGTCCTTCGCCATCACGTTTGTAACCAACACCATAGATTACCGGGAATTTATCGCCGATACCTGCACGTACTTGAGGAGTCACGAAACCACCCAACATAATGCTCTCTACGCCCGGAGCCAACTCGTCTACATAATTGTCGATCTTTGAGAAGTTAAAAGCGAAGTCCAGCTTGAAATTCTTCGTATCAACCGGAGAGATACCTAATGTAATCTCATGTACGTTTGAGTGCATCTTTCCACCATTCATCATCATACTGGAAGCACCTGTGGAGCCAGCCAAAGGCACCTCGAAGATTTGGTCTTTCACGTTCTGACGAGAATACGTATAATTCAATGAAACTAAACCATTCAAGAAAGTCAAGTCAGTACCAAGCTCATAAGACTTCGTGTTCTGAGGCTTCAAGTTCGGATCATAAACCACGAAATAAGGAATATACGCCATATTTCCATTAATCGGATACATAATAGGTGTTCCCTGGAAGAAACCACCACCATAACCTGGCGTATAATAATAAGACGGCACATATTCTCCTGCCATACCTACCTCTGCGTAAGAGCCACGGATCTTACCAAATGTCAAGATATCATTCTTCAAGGCTTCCACTTCCGTGAATACCCATCCAAGGGATACGGAAGGATAAAAGAACGAACGGTTATCTCTCGGCATAGAAGACACGATATCGTTACGTCCCGTAACATTCAAATAAAGCATATTCTTCCAAGCCAAAGATAAGCTAGCGAAGTTACCTACCGTACGTTTTCTCTTATACTCATGAGAGCTGTTAAATACAGAAGCGTTGTTCAAATGGTTCCAGCCCGGGAAGTTGAAGCTATATCCCACGGCTTGAGTATTACTGATTCGCTTATCTACAAGCTCATTACCCAACAAAGCATCGAATACGAAGTCCTCATTGATATTCCAGTTATACGTAAACGTCAACAATGAGTTCATCTCATTTACCGTAAAACCGTATTCGCTAGCATAACCATTCGTATAACCAGTTGTACCGTAGCCGTAAATATCAGAGTAATTGGTCGTATAAGCGTCATCACCAATTTGGTATTTCACATCCAATTTATGATTGTCCGTACCAAATTTAGTAGAATACTTCAAGAACGCATTCCCGAAGAAACGTTGAGATCTCTCCGTAAAGCTATTATTGTCGCACGCCCAGTTTCCATCATCGATCCAGTTCTCACGGAACGTATTCTGAGTATAAGGATCACCTTCGATATGGGAAGGTATGCCCGCCATAGTATAACTGATAGGAGCCGTATAAACCGTAGCGGTAACACCGTCATTAGCGGTTCCTTGCTTCTTGATCTTTGATGTCACGAAGTTTCCGTTAAAACCAGTCGTCCAGTTATCATGCAATTGTGCCTCACCCGACAGCTTCACGTTATAACGATCCATTCCCGTAGAACGAACGATACCATCAGAAGTCGTATTACCCAAAGAGAATGAATAGTTTCCTTTATCGAAAGACTGAGCTACATTTACAGAGTTACTCCAAGTAACGCCAGTCTGGAAGAAATCTTTCGCATTATTATAAGCTTGGGGAGTAGCCCATGGATCCAATCCTGCCGCAGCACGCTGAGGCACATAGTATTGTCCATTATGCAATCCACCTTTCGTATATTCATTTTGTACATTACCGCCATATACAGGATCATTCGCCAAGTCAGAGATAGACGGTCCCCAGCTAAATCCCGAATATGGGTTATAAGCACCTTCATTACCTTGTCCATATTCAGTTTGTAACTCAGGTAATGTAGAAACCTTATCAAACGCAAGATTCGTGTTGAATGAGATCTGAGGTTTTCCTTTACGAGCACCTTTTCCGCTCTTTGTAGTAATAACGATCACACCATTAGAAGCACGCATACCATACAACGCAGAAGCAGCTTGTCCTTTCAAGATGTTGATACTCTCGATATCGTTCGGATCTAAGTCTACGGCACGGTTCGCATAGTCAGCTCCACTAACACTACCATTATTCATCGTATCCGTATTAACATCCGCCGTAGAAGCGATCGGCATACCATCGATCACATACAAAGGAGAGTTATCCCCTGTAAATGAACGGGCTCCACGGATCATGATCTTGGAAGATGCGCCTGGCATACCCGATGAGGAAGCGATATCGATACCGGATACTTTACCTTGCAAAGCCCCAGACAAACTAGTGTTAGCACCTTGTGTTAACTCATCCGATTTTACATCTTGCACGGCATAACCTAAAGCTTTCTTTTCCTTTGAGATACCCATAGCCGTAACCACGACCTCATCCAAGTTCTGGGTATCAGACATCAATGTTACATTTACATTGGGAGACACAACTACCTCCTTGGATTTCATACCGATGTATGAAATAACTAATTGCTTACCATCACTAGGAACATCCAAAGTAAAATTACCGTCAAAATCCGTAACTGTTCCCACAGTCGTTCCTTTTACGATAATGGACGCACCGATCACCGGCTCACCATCTTCTCCGACTACCTTACCGGTAACCTTCGAGGTCTGTGCCGAAACTACTCCTACGCTCATCGCAAGAAATAGTAGCACAGAAGTCAACTTTTTCTTCATAGACACATTCTTTTTATTTAAACTAAACTAGAAATTCAATTAAGCTTTCGTGGACTATAGTTCATACAGAACTACCAATTTTCAATATTTTATTTAGTGTAGTCATATGAAAAAAAAATTATCATATAAGTTTAGATCTATTAAAATTCTGTAATAAATATATTGGATTTGAGAGATATTGTTTATCAGCCATATTGGGAGGATAAGAAAAGCCAGCCGTTTTTCACAAATATCTACATAAAATAAAGTTGTAAATATTTTTAGTGATAAGCTATATGCTATAAAATATCCAGAATAAGTTGATATCAAGTCCAATATCATGCCTATAAAGAGTAAGCTCACTATTTGTTACGATAAAATTAAGATAAAAATAATTTTTTTATTTGTCAAAAAGAAACTATCGGCAGTGATAACTCATTGATTTGTGATACGATCATGTTACCTGAGTCGATTTAGACAGTGGTTATATTGCAAATTGACAGATTTAACAATTAAGAAAACAAAGGAAATATATCACAATAATAATAATTTGTTGTTTTTTTCAAGTATAATTTATAGTTTTGCAACCGTTTTTCATTTAATAGGTATGTCGTAAAACATAAAATGGAGTAGTTCTGTATGAACTTAGTTAATCAACCATTAAAATGCAGAGAAAACATTTTTAAGTATATAGTTAATAAATAAGTGTGTTTATGAAGAAAAAGTTGACTTCTGTGCTACTATTTCTTGCATTGAGTGCAGGTGTGGTTTCAGCACAGACCTCGAAGGTTACCGGTAAGGTAATTGGGGAAGATGGAGAGCCGGTGATCGGTGCCTCTATTATCGTAAAAGGGACAACCGTGGGAACAGTCACGGATTTTGATGGAAACTTTGAACTAGAAGTACCTGCGAATGGTAAACAATTGGTTATTTCATACATCGGTATGAAATCTCAAGAAGTTGCGGCCACTTCTAATGTAAATGTAAAACTATTAGCCGATACCCAGAACTTGGATGAGGTCGTGGTTACGGCTATGGGTATCTCAAAGGAAAAGAAAGCTTTAGGTTATGCGGTTCAAGATGTGAAAGCGGATGAGTTGACGAAAGGAGCTAATACTAGTTTGTCTGGCGCATTACAAGGTAAGGTTTCTGGAGTGGAGATCTCTCCTTCTTCCGGTATGCCGGGTGCCTCTTCTAAGATCACGATTCGTGGTTCCAGATCTTTTACAGGGGATAATACTCCTTTGTATGTGATTGACGGTATGCCTGTCGCTTCAACGGCTGATGTGGACACCGGTAGTTCTGTTTCCGGTACGGACTTTGCATCTCGTGCGGTGGATATCGATCCAAACGATATTGAAAGCATTAATATATTAAAGGGACAGGCCGCATCTGCCTTGTATGGTATGCGTGCAACAAATGGAGTAATTGTCATTACGACCAAAAGTGGAAAGGGAGCCCGTAAAGGAAAACCTCAGGTCGCTTTTAATACCAGCTTATCTTTTGATAAGGTTTCAACGATGCCTGAATACCAAAAAGTGTATGCGCAGGGTACAAATGGCAAGTATAGCCCGTATGCTTCAACTTCTTGGGGACCACTAATCAGCGAATTGCCTAACGATCCGACTTATGGAGGAAATACGGATAATGAGTTTACCAAGCAATATGGTAAGCATGAAGGTATGTATTATGTACCTCAGCGGGCCGCTGCGGGATTAGACCCTTGGGCTCAACCACAAGCTTACGACAATATCAAGGATTTCTTCAACGTGGGTACGACATGGAGTAACTCCGTGAATGTAGCTCAAGCTTTTGATAAAGGTAACTATTCCTTCTCGATCGGTAATACTACGCAAGATGGTATTATTCCAAATACAGGCATGGACCGATACAACGCAAAAATGAGTGCCGAAGCTCAATTACACAAGAACTGGTCTACTGGATTTACCGGTACCTATGTAAATTCGAAGATCAGCAAGCAGTCTAGTGCCAATAATGGAATCTTAGCTACTGTTTACGGAGCTCCTTCTAGCTACGATTTAGCCGGTATCCCAAGTCATGTTGAGGGTGACCCGTATACACAAAATACATTCCGTAGCACATCAGGTTTTGACGGAGCTTATTGGGCGGTAGATAACAACGAGTTCTTGGAACGTTCACAACGTTTCTTTGGAAATACTTATTTGAAATATTCTACGAAGTTCAATACCGATAATCACAAATTGGATGTCAAGTATCAATTGGGTGTGGACTCTTATACGACTAATTATACGGATTCTTGGGGTTATGGACATGCAAATGGTTATGGAGAGATTGATCACTATGGATATTCAATCACGGAGTTGAACTCTTTGTTGACCGCTGCATATACTTGGAATATCAATGAAGATTGGTTGTTCGATGCCCTTGTTGGTAATGAATTGGTAGAGAATCAGCGGAAATTTTACGAGTCTTATGGAGCGAACTATAACTTCCCGGGTTGGAATCATATAGATAATGCTACAACTATGGTAGCATCCGAGTCATTACGCCGGAAACGCACAGTTGGTAACTTTGCTAGCATTTCATTGTCTTACGCTAACATGGTTTACTTCAACGCAACTGTTCGTAACGATATCGTATCTAATATGCCTCGTAACAACCGCTCATTCACTTATCCATCTGTTTCCTTGGGCTGGATTTTCACAGAATTAGAACCATTGAAGAATAATGTCTTGACTTATGGTAAATTACGTGCTTCTTACGCCGAAGTAGGACAGGCTGGAGATTATTATGATTCTTATTATACTACACCTGTTTACGGTGGTGGTTTTTATGGTTCTACGCCTATACAATATCCTATGAGTGGAATTACGGCGTTCACTCCATATGCTCGTGTGTATGATCCGAATTTGAAACCTCAGAACACGAAGTCTTATGAGTTAGGTGTGGATTTGACCTTCTTGAATGGTCTTTTCTCATTGAACTATACCTTCTCTCGGCAGAATGTGAAGGATCAGATATTTGAGGTTCCTTTGGCTGGTTCTACAGGCTCTGCAGAATTAGTAACCAATGGTGGCGCTATCCATACGAACGCTCATGAGATTACTTTGGGAATCAATCCGATCAATACGAAGAATTTTAAATGGGATATGGCATTTAACTTCTCTAAGATCGATAACTACGTAGATGAGCTGGCTCCGGGTGTAGAGAGTATTTTCTTGGGAGGTTTCGTTGATCCGCAGGTACGTGCGAATATTGGCGATAAATTCCCTGTAATCTATGGTACGACTTTCTTGCGTAATGACAACGGTGATATTGTCGTAGACGAAGATGGCTTGCCTCAGATCGGTAGTGAGGGTGTGATCGGTAAGGTTTCCCCGGATTTCCTCTTGGGTTTTAATACTAATTTTGAGATTTACAAATTCCGTATCGGCGCTACGTTCGATTGGAAATGTGGTGGACAGATGTATAGCGGTACATTGAACACGTTGAACTATTATGGTACAAGTATGGAGTCTGTTGAAAGTCGTACGGCCGAGACTTTCCGTTTTAGTCATCCGGCTGTAAAGCAGTTGGAAGATGGTTCCTATGTAGCTAATGACATAGATATCAAAGGCGAAGACGCTTTATCATATTATGACCGCATGACGCTTATTTCCGAAGCTGGTATCTATGACAGTGGTTTCTTGAAACTACGTGAGTTGTCCGTTAGTTATCCGGTATGGGATAAGAATGGAATCAACGTGAACTTAAATGTTTTTGCCAGAAATATCATTCTTTGGTCTGAGTTGAAAGGTTTGGATCCTGAGGCTTCTCAAGGTAATAATAATATGGGCGGTGGCTTCGAGCGCTTTTCTATGCCGGGTGCTTCGAGCTATGGCTTCGGTTTAAATGTGAAATTCTAATAAAGGAAACAAAAGATGAAACTTCAAAATATCTCAAAAAAATTATTGACGGGAGTTGTTTTCACCGCAGCCTTGGTCTCTTGCTCTGAGGATAAGATGGATGAGATCAACAAAGATCATAATCATACCACAGCAGTTCCCGCAAAGATGATCCTTACGGATGTCATGACTTCGACTGCGTTTAGCGTGGTTAGCGGCGATTTCAATTTATATGGTGGTATGTATGTGGAACATGAGACAGGTTCGCATAATCAATTCTACTATGCGGAAACCCGTTCTTCTTGTACATCGGCTTCTACCTTTAATAACTCATGGGGGGGAACCTATTCGACACTGAAAGATGCTTTGATCTCTGTCAAAGTCGCAGAAGAAGAGCAGAACTTCATAACAAAAGGCATTGCGGAACTTTTCGTGGCTTACAATTTGGCGATCTTGACAGATATGTATGGTGATACACCTTGGAAAGAGGCTTGTGACTATACAGTATCTATGACTCCCGCTATCGATAAACAAGAGGAGATTTATAAGGATATCATGGCCTATGTGGATGCCGCAATTGAAGATCTTCAGAAATCAGATCTGACGAGCCTGTCTAATCAAGATTTGATTTATAAAGGTGACGCTTCGGCTTGGCTAAAGACAGCTTATGGCTTGAAGGCTCGTTATACGATGCGCTTGATGGGACGTAGCGCTGATGTTAAGGGCGATATGGAAAAGGTGTTGGATTATATTTCCAAGTCGTACACCTCGGCAGCCGAGCAATGTAGCTATGCTATGTATGGTGTGGGTGTTAATATCAACCCATTTTTCGGAGTATTCTATTCTCGTTTAGGTGAAGTAGCCAGCCGAAGTATGTTTGATAAATTGAATGAGCGTAATGATCCGCGTATCAGACGTTGCTATGTGGAGGCTAACAGCCAAACGATGATTGCTTCTAAGGATGATCCATTATTGAATCTTGCTCATAATGGTGATTTAGTGCAAAGTCAGTTAGAATATACTGTTTCCATGTTCTGTGCAGCTCAAACCGCTCCGACTCACATCTTAAGTTATCATGAGGTATTGTTCTTAAAGGCAGAGGCTTTGTGTCGTTTAAATCGTAAGGATGAGGCAAAAGCAGTGTTGAAAGAGGCTGTTGTCGCAGGTATGGCTAATATGGAGGTTAATATCAAGTCTGCCCTCGCTTCTGATTATTGGGGAGGTTTCTTGAATGTAACAAACGAGGTGACACCGGAGGAGGCCGCTTCTTACTTTGATGAGAATGTCGCTCCCTTATTCGATGCTAATCCTTTGAAAGAGACGATGATTCAGAAATATATTTCTTTCTGGAACGCGGATGGAGAGTCTACCGAGTGCTATAATGACGTACGTCGTTTGAAGAGCTTGGGTGAGGATATTTATGGCTTGCAAAATCCGGGTAAGTTCCCGTTAAGATGTCCGTATGGTAACGATGATACTACGACTAATCCTAATATACAAGCTGCTTATGGTGATGGTCAGTATGTGTTTACCGAAAACGTATGGTGGGCTGGCGGAACTCGCTAATCAAGATATAAAAGCATAACGAGTGACAACATTCAAAAAAGGGGAAGAATATCTTAATGATATTTTTCTCCTTTCTTATAAATCCACATTCTAGCCGAACTTCAATCGTGTCTCAATCTTCTCAAGATCGCGGACAATCGTCATATCCATGATATTGCTATAGATCTCGGTAGTACGAACACTTTTATGCCCTAACAACTTTTGTACCGTAGTTATATTCGCTCCATTATATAATAATAAGGTAGCATTTGTATGCCGAGCCGTATGAAAAGATACCTTCTTATCAATACTTGCCAATTGGCTGATTCGGCGTAATTGCTTATTCACGTTTGAATTAGAGGATAAGGGAACACCAAACAGGGTTCTCGGCGCATTCTTATATCGCTCATAGATAGGTAAAGATTTACCCTCGAACAAGAGAAATAGCGGCAAACGGACACTCACGTCTGTCTTCACCGATGAATAAACCAGCCAAACCTTATCATCAATAATCAAAAAGTTCTCTTTCGTTATACTTACTATGTCTGAGAAACGTAATCCCGTGTAGCAACTAAATAAAAACATATCCAGACACCGGCGCAATGTACGCTGCCCATCCAGCTTTAAGTTTTCCAAACGACCTAACTCCTCAGGCGTTAAATGAGTACGCTTACTCTCTTGATATTTAATCTTATATTTCCGAAATGGATATTTGTGCAACTCGAACAACTCCTTATTAATCGCCAAGTTGATATATCGTTTCAAATGCTTCATATGTTTAGCGATCGTATTTCGATGATACTCCTGCTTCAATAAAAAATATTCAAAATCGCATAAGAAATTGAAATTAATATCCTTAAACAGAACGTCCTTCTTGTATAAGGATAGAACATGCAAAGTGGACAAATGGTTTTTTAACGTCGATTCTTTTAAATTACTATGTAAAATCTCCTCACGCATGAAAACAAGAAAAGAGGAAGACGTAGATATCGAAGAGGTCTCCTCACGCAGATCCTTCAACGAAAAACCGTTATTCGCTTGTCTCTTCTCCAGCTCATCTCTCTCCAACTCCATAACATAGTTCTGAAGATACAGGTTTAACGCATCCATATTCGGATGATTCTTTATGGAACGTCTCTTGTTGTCCCATTGACAAGGTTTCACATAAACCTTCGTTGAAAAATACCTCTTTTGCCTATTCAAATAGGCCTCTACTTGAATCAAAGCTTTTCCTTCCGCATTCAATTGCTTTTTTCGATTAAACACTAAGTTGTAAATTACTTTTTCCATGATACATTTATATATTATCTGATTGTAAACACGAAGGAACAATAATAAGTTCTTTGTAGCACAATCTACAAACTAAAAGTTTGTTATCACGGATTACCAACTAATAAAAAACCATATATCAAAGTAAATAAAAAGGGCCTGCCAAATACATGGCAGGCCTCTCCTACTTTTCAAGATATTAAATCATATCAATAATCTTCACCTTCCCAACCTGTTTTACGGAATCCTTTAACCGTCATCGACTTTCCATTTTGAGTCAAGGTAAATTCAATGGCATCCACTTTTGTATTGGCTTGAGTAGTATAACCATCCACAATTACTTTACCAGAGATATTGAAGGTTACAGTAGAATTTATACCATCATCCGCATGGAGCAGATTAGCGATACCATCCCCATCAAAAGATTTAGAAGCTACATCGCAATGAATCTTGCCACGTACTCCCCAGTCGTTTGTGGCAACACTCATTTTTATCCACATCTTATCCGTGGCATCATCAGTCGTATTGTAAGTATTGCAGGTCACACCTTCCGCCAAGACACCACCATCCTCACCTGTAACATTAACTACCCATTCGCCACATAAAGGATAAATGGCCGTGTATTCTATCTCGTAATCACCATAGGTCTCACAAGAAGAAAAGGTGACCAACGCCAATAAGATAACCAGTAATTTATTTATCTGTTTCATATTCAAAAAGCTTTTCTGATTAATATACATTTATAACACCCATTTATTTATGCCACCATTGTTTTTCCGCTAACGGAACTACCGCCGGAGTATTAGGGTTATAGTCTGAAGATGACTTCGGATACAATAAACGACGAGGATATTCACCCGGAGCCAACGCAGAACCAATGCAAGGAGTCAACTGCCCCCAAATATATCCTTCCTCATCCACATGCTTTGTCCCTAAAACAGGAATACCGGTACGATTGATATCAAACCATGCGTCCCATGCTTGACAACGAGTGGAAGCGATCCACTTCTGGGTCAAAATAGAGGTAAGCATTGAATTTTGGTCCGTACTATCGAAAGCATAAGGAGCACCTTCCGAAATAAACTCGGCAGCAGAATATCCCCAACGTTCAAACGCATAGTTCACACCTTGTTCATAAGCCACTTTCGCTTTAGCCACATCATTCAAACGAGCGTAAGCTTCCGCTTGCAGGAACGCTACCTCAGCAGCAGACATAAAATAAACAGGATCCGTAGGACCTAGCTTAGCCACAGAGATCATACGAGTTGTTACCGCTACCGAGTTTGGGCGGTCACCATACTTCAAAGCTGTTGTCTCGCCGGAGCCATCCGTATTAGGTGAATAAAAATCATTTAAACGAGGATCCTCATATTTTTTCAAATAATCGCAAACCGTAGCGCACGCACGAATATTTACAGTTGAATTCAATTTACGACGGTCATTCTCATACAATGGATTTGATTTATTTTCCAAATCTTGAAAACAGTCCATCTTAGCGTCTACACTCAGCAAATCTCCTTCGTCGAGCAATGCCTTGATAGCAGCTTTATTCGTATCGAAATCACGCATCAACAATTTTAGCTTTAAACTCTTCGCAAATTGAATCCACTTATTCACGTCACCAGCGAACACCAAGTCTTGTTTTGTAACCGAAGGCAAACCACCTGCGGTAGCCTCCGCCTTTTTAGCGATAATCTCATCCAACATCGCTAATAATCCCGGATAAACCACAGTCTTACTGTCATCATACTTTGGTGTAGTATTCTCATTTCCAAGGATAGCTTCTGTAAAAGGAATAGAGCCATAAGAGTCCACTAGGATATGATACATAAAGGCAGTCATAGTCTTACCCATTACCCAATAATTCCATTCTTGAGCCGATTCAGAGCTTTTGATAACCAAATCCAAGTCTGGCAGTGCTATTGAATAAGGTATAGACCACAAACGAGAATCGGATGCGTTAGTTATCGTATAGTTAACCAATGTATTATACTGGTTGGATGTATGTCCCTGCGTACATTGCTGAGACCACATGCTACCATATAATTCGTAAGTACCACCTACAATACTTGCTACTCCTGCGATACCAGAAGGAAGCAAAGTAGAAGAAGAGGCTTCCGTTGGATATTCCGGATTCTGGTTAATATCCAAATAATCGGAACAAGCTGTAGTCGCCATCAACAAGCAGCTAACCAGTCCTGTATATATTAAATTGTTTCTTTTCATACTATCTTTACTTTTTAAAGTTACTTATTATAATACGACTTTAATACCACCACCAAACGTACGGTTTGTCGGAGCCGCACCAAATTCACCAATTTCAGACAAGATGTCATTACCATAATTCGTACCTTCCGGATCTACGTAGTTGTTCTTTTTCGGGGTCCACATAAATAAATTACGTCCGATCAAACTAACTTGAACCATAGAGAATGGGGTTTGTTTCAACCATGCTTTCGGCAAAGAGTAAGAAAGTGTAATCTCTCTTAATTTCAAGTAATCTTTAGGTAAAATCCAATTTCTATACTGAGCGTAGTTGGAGGCGTTATTATAGTAGGTATTAACAGCGCTAGAAGCACCTCCCCAATGTACGATAGGTATATCATTCTCTACGTATTGACCATTTACGACTTTCACGGAATTAGGAACCACAAATGGTTCACGATTATTAAACACCGTATAAGTAGAGTTTCCGGCAAATGTAAGCAATTGAGAGGTATATGAATAGAACTCACCGCCATTACGCCAATCTAATACCGCTGATAAAGTAATCCCTTTCCATGTGAAATGCGTATTAAAGCCCATCAAGAAATTAGGAGTAGACGTTCCTACGATCTCTTTCTTGCTAGCATCAATTGTCGGCATACCGTTATTATCAACGATCACCTTACCATCATCGGTCGTGGCCAAAGCCGGAACCTTGAAAACGCCCAAAGGCTGACCTACTTCCGCAACGAAATCCACTTGATAGGAACTTGTCAATTTATACTCAGTTACATCATCCCATAACTCTTTCACCTCACTCCAGTTCTTACTGAAAGTAAAACCTAATCCCCACTCGAAATCTTTCGTACGAACAGGAATGCCATTCACTGCCAACTCGACACCTTGATTCGCAATCTTACCTACGTTGCGGGTCATAGACGTATAGCGAGACTCCGGAGCCAGACTAGCAGATATTATCTGATCTTTCGTACTCTTATTATAATAAGCAGCATCAATATCCAAGCGATTGTTAAACAGATGCGTTGTTAAACCGAACTCCCATTCTGTCGTGATCTCCGGACGAAGATCCATACTCGGCAAACGATTATACTCTGTCAAGCCTAATGTATTATTAATAGGTAAATATAAATCTCCAAAACCTAAACTGATTTGAGTCGGTGTAAAATAACTGCTAGTACGGTAAATCGGGGCATCGTTACCAGTCTGTCCCCAAGCTGCACGAACCTTCAAGAAATTCAGATAATCAGATTTCAAATCCTCAAACATATCCGTGATGATCAATGAAGTATTCACGCCACCATAGAAAAAGCTATTATTTCCTTGAGGTAAAGTAGATGACCAGTCGTTACGAATAGAAGCATTCACAAACCAGAAATTCTTGTAACCAAACTCACCTTGAGCGAACAAACCAACCAAACGGCGTCTATCAGAGTAAGTCGTAGTCATGGGCTTATCAACACCATTCGCTAGGTTAAACCATCCCGGTTGCTCCAAACCATACAGATAAGATTTCAAATAAGAACTCGTTTGTTGATTCAAGTTCCATCCAATCATACCATTCAAAGCGATATCCTCACCGATTTTATAATCCGCGTTTAAGAAAGCGGTCGCATCAATTTGCTCCACCTTGTCACGACGTTCCGTATAAGTACCGGGCTGCTGCTTCTTACCACCTAATTCACTCCAAGACCCTGAAGCGAAAGTCACTTTTTCATTCCATCTCTTTTGAGTAGCGTTCGTAAAGTCACCACCTAAACGTCCAACTGCCTTCAAACCTTTCATAATCTCAAAAGCAAGCTCGATCTTACCATAGACACGGTCGTCTTGATATTTATTACGATTATGATCTAACACCCAATATGGATTCTCCGCATAAGCTGTATAGAAGTTATCCGTATTAAAATAAGGATTCGTATAATCTTTCATTGAGCTAATATCTACATCCACGGCATGTTGCAAAATCTCAGAAAACATCGTTGCACCATCATCTCCTTGGCCAGCAGCAGCTTGTGTGATATCTTTACGGACATAGTTCAAGTTTAATTCCGCAGAAAAACGTTTATATTTCATATTACCTCTTAACGAGATTGTATTACGAGCATATGAATCAGCGTCACCCGGTAATACACCGTCAGACTTCACATTACCATAGGAGGCAACAAAACCAAGTTTATCATTACCCATACGAATCGAGACGTTATTATTCGTCTCAAAACCAGTTTCATAAAAATCACGAAGATTGTTCTTTACATACGAGAAAGGCTTAGAAAGCGGAGTTAATAAACCTTCTGAGCCGTCTGAGTAAGGTCCCCAGATATGATCACGACCATCCAAAACCGGTCCCCAAGAACCATTCTCCATAGGTCCGAAAGATCCCCATCCTTGTCCGAAACGATCTTGTGTTTGAGGAACACGCAATACGCTAGATCCCATAAATGAGCCATCGTACGTAACAGAAAGCTTCTCAGCCCCAGCCCGTTTTGTTGTCACCATGATAACACCATTAGCAGCCCGGCTACCATAAAGGGCAGTAGCGGAAGCACCCTTCAAGACTGTTACAGACTCAACATCCTCTGGGTTAATGTCATTAGCTTGGTTACCAAAATCCACGGAGTTAGAGAAAGAATCCTCACCTTGGAAATCATTCATAATAGGCACACCATCCACCACATACAAAGGTTGATTAGCACTGAAAGAACTGATACCACGCACGATTACTTTCTGAGAAGAGCCTGTAGCACCACCGCTAGTAATATTCAAACCCGCAACCTTACCAGTCAAGCCTGACATCACTGATCCAGACTTAGCGGCATTCAAATCTTCACTCTTCACAGTAGAGGCTGCATAGCCCAACGCCTTTTCCTGCTTTTTCATACCAATCGCAGTTACGACAACCTCCTCAAGATTCTGGGTACCAGACTGAAGGACTACCCTCAACACATCTTGTACCGGAACCTCACGAGCAATCATACCCACATAAGAAATTACCAGAGTCTTCGCGGAACCTATGAACAATATGTTATTTTTTATTATTACTTAGTTTTCGCGGAACCTCGTTATAGTCTGAAAATCATGATGTACGCAGGAATCGTTCGCTGTTATTTTATGTATATTTTTATCTCTCAAAGTGTTAAATATGTAATTCTTTATACTTGATGTAAGCCGTAATCTCTTGTGTATATATTATAATATTTAAATTAGGGGCTAAAAAAGTCTCCAAATTTTCTACCCCGTTTATCTTTTCTTATTATTTTATTGAAATTTTTTAATTATTTATTTGTTATAATAAATTTATTGTTACATTTGCATTTGTCCGAACCTTAATTTCCATGTTGCTATAAATCTATTGCGAATTAATTATATGTAAGTTAAACAAAAAAAGAGTGTGTCTATGAAGAAGTTGACTTATCTTTTACTTTGCCTAGTTTTAGGCATTGGATTGGCCACAGCTCAGACGAGGAAAGTGACAGGTACTGTTATTTCCGCCGAAGACAGTGAACCGATTATTGGTGCGTCTGTAATAGTCAAGGGTACTACTACAGGAACAGTAACGGATTTTGATGGTGCGTTCAGTTTGGATGTACCAAGTTCCGCGAAGACTCTGGTA